>WJJR01000158.1 GCA_014729565.1 Candidatus Zixiibacteriota bacterium
ACTGCAAAGCCTTCAGGCGCGGAATCTGATTGAGCTGACGCGATCGACGATTGCGATCAAGGACCGTTCAAGGCTGATCCGTCTGGCAGGATCTCCCGACAGGACTTGACGAATATCAATTCGCAAGATGACATCCGTCATTGGAAAATGATACAGATTGTATCATATTTCACATGAAGGGGATGCCCCTATCAGAGGCATTGTCCTATACTGCAATAAGTTACGTTCGGGGTCAACATGACAAAGAGAGTATTCTTCTTCGCGTTCGCGGCGTTGGTCATTGGCGTGTTCGGCGTTGTGAATGCTGATCCGGTGCCGACCACTCTGGAGGACTTTTTCCTCCCGGGATCGCAACCCAATGAGTCCGGACAATTGCAAACCCCGGACAAGTGCGATAACTGCCACGGCGATTACGATGTAAATGCTGAACCGGTGTTCAACTGGCGGGGCAGCATGATGGGGCAGGCGGCCCGCGATCCGCTGTTCTATGCCTGTATGGCCATTGCGGAGCAGGATGCTCCCGGGAGCGGTGATCTGTGCATTCGCTGCCACTCGCCGGCGGGCTGGCTGGAAGGGCGGTCGGTGCCAACCGATGGTTCGGCACTCAACGCCAACGACCGTGAGGGCGTTCAGTGCGATTTCTGCCACAAGATGGTCAAGCCGACACCGCTCGGCGTCAATCCGTATCCAGGCGATTCAATCTATACGGCTGACACGTATCCGCAGGATCAACTGTACCTGGCGACGATCGACTCCATACCGGGACATTCGGCGAATGGGATGTACGTGGCTGACGAGGACAACGGGAAGCGTGGACCGTACAGCGACGCCGATGCGAACCACCAGTTCTGGTACTCGCCGTTTCATCCCGATGCCAACCTATGCGGAACATGCCACGATGTGAGCAACCCGGTCTACACCGTCGACGCCAACGGTAAGTACCAGCCGAATACGTTCGATGAGCGCGCACCGGACTTCTCCCCACAGTCGATGTTTCCCATTGAGCGGACGTTCAGCGAGTGGCTGATGAGCGACTACAATTCAGCCAGCGGGGTCTACGCTCCTCAATTCGGAGGCAATAAGGACTACGTGGCGAGTTGTCAGGATTGTCATATGCGCGACGTGACCGGCCAGGGATGCAATAAGAATCCGCCGGTTCGTGATGACTTGCCCTTGCATGATTTCACCGGTGGCAACACGACGATACCACCGATGATCGCGCAGCAATATCCGGGTGAAATCGATCCGGTGGCTCTGGACTCCGGGATCGCGCGGGCCACATACATGCTTCAAAACGCCGCGACAATGGATCTCTCCGCAAGCGTCGAGAGCAGCAGTTACGAACTGTACGTCCGTGTGACCAATGAAACCGGCCACAAACTGCCGTCGGGGTATCCTGAGGGCCGGCGCATCTGGATCAACGTCAAAGCGTATGATACTTCCAATAATCTCATTTACGAGTCGGGGGCGTACGACTCGGCCACGGCCGTGCTGACGCAAGATGCCGATGTGAAGGTTTACGAAATCCATCCGGGGATTTCGCAGACGCTGTCCTCGGTGGTAAATTTCCCCCCGGGTGAGTCGTTTCATTTTGTGTTGAATGACTCAATCTACTTCGACAATCGCATTCCGCCACGCGGCTTCACCAATGCCAACTTTGAGACGATTCAGTCACCACCGGTCGGGTATTCGTATGCAGATGGCGAGTACTGGGATGATACGGAATACGACATTCCGGATTCGGCCGAGCGGGCGGAAGTGACCCTGTACTATCAGACGACATCGAAGGAGTATGTCGAGTTCCTTCGTGACGAAAATACCACGAATACGGCCGGACAGGACTTCTATGATCTGTGGGCTGCGTTTGGCAAGTCCGCTCCGGTGGCCATGGAAACCGATACACTCTACTTCGGTGAACCTACCGATACTGATGGGGATGGAATTGTCGACGCCGAAGACAATTGTCCGAACGACTTCAACCCTGATCAGATTGACGATGATAGTGACGGATATGGCGCCGCCTGCGATTGCAACGACGCCGATTCGACGATCAACCCGGAGACGGTGTGGTACGCCGATGCGGACGGGGACACCTACGGTGATCCGACTACGACATTGACGCAGTGCGAGATGCCGAGCGGGTATGTGCTGGACAGCACCGACTGCAACGACGCCGATTCGACGATCAATCCGGAGACGGTGTGGTATTATGATTTGGACGAAGATGGGTGGGGTGATCCTGACTCGACAGTGGTCCAGTGCGAGGGGGCCGACGGGTTCGTACGGCAACATCCGGACAACTGCGTTGGCGTGTTCAATCCCGATCAGGCCGATTCCAACGGCGATGGGATCGGGGACGCTTGCGACACTGATTGCCTTTGTGCGTTCCAGGGAGATCTGGATGGAAATGGCGCACTGGACGCGATCGATTTGAATCTCATGATTGAGGTGCTTTTCTTCAATGGTTCTGATGTCTGTGATCCGACTTGTCCGAACTGCCGGAGTGATGTGACGTGTGATGACGTGTCTGATTCGACGGATCTGAACTATCTCATCACCGCCATCTTCTTCAACGGAGCGCCACCGTGTGATCCGTGTGCACCGTAGAACACAGACCGCTTGACGTTATCAAGAGGCCGGGGACAGATAGCAACCATGTCCCCGGCTGTTTGTTTCCTGACTCTTCCTCGGGGACACCGTTCCAGCAGAATGCGTCTGAAATCACTTGAATTTGCGGTGTGACCGCCGATCTTCTCTGCCCATGAGTGAGATTGAAGCGCCCAGGATTCAAGTTCGCAATGGACTGGTGATCTGCTACACCGGTGACGGTAAAGGCAAAACGACCGCAGCACTTGGACTGTGTGTGCGCGCGGCCGGGTATCATCTGCGAACGTTGATTTGCCAATTCATCAAAGGATCGTGGCATTACGGTGAACTCGACGGCATCAAGCGATTGGCTCCCTATGTTGAATTGCAGCAGAAGGGGGAAGGGTTTGTCGGCATCGTCGACGACAAGAAGCCCCGCGACGTCCACCGTGACGCGGCATTGAGGGCCCTGGCCGATGTCCGGGCCGATCTGGCCTCCGGTACCTGGCAGATTGTGATTCTCGATGAGATCTTTGTCGGGTGTCAGTTGGGCTTTCTCACGGCCGATGACTTGCTGGGGCTGATGCGGGACAAACCCGCGAATGTTCACCTCGTCATGACCGGCCGCGGTGCTCCGCAAGAGGTTCTTGAAGCCGCCGATTTGGTGACCGAAATGCGCGAGATTAAGCATCCATTTCAGCAGGGCCAACTGGCGCAAAAGGGCATCGATTTCTGAACAGCAGTGAGTGAATTTTGCACTCCAGTGCATTCCGTTGCAGTCCTTTGATCGAACCCAACGGATAATGTTGCCGGTTTGACAAGAACATCCATCCCGCGCCGTGGACGGTATTGGCCGGTGCGCCGATAACTTCCATGACATGGTGGATGACTCTACGTTCGGCGCTGATGAGGCCCTTCGGCCTACCGCCCTAATCGTTGATGACGAGTCGTCGGTGTGTGAGTTAATCGCCGACTGGCTCCACATGCAGTGCGGCGTACAACCGCTGATGGCCAATTCCGTCGCCGAGGCGGAAACGGTGCTGTCTCAGCGGCCGATCACGCTGTTGATCGTCGATCTTGTGCTGGACACCGAGAGCGGCGTGGACGTTATCCGGCTCGCCAACAGCCTCCAGCCCAATGCGATTGTTATCCTGATCACGGCCTACCCGACCGTCGAAACGGCGGTCACCGCATTGCAGTCCGGCGTATATGACTACCTCGTCAAACCATTCAAGATGGATCTGTTGTCCGCTACCGTACGGCGTGCGCTGGAGAAGAACCGGCTGCGCGGCGAGAACATGCACCTGCGGGAACAGGTCGCCATCACCGAACTGATGCGTGCGGCAGGCTCATCGCTCCAGCTCGATCAGATCTTAAGAATGGTTATTGAGACGGTGCGTCGTGAGTTCAGTGGTGCTGCCACGTCGATTCTGTTGCGTTCCGGATGGTCCGATGAGTTGGAACTGAAAGCAATTGACGGTGCCCCAACAGTTCTGACGTCATCGCCGCTGAAAGACTTCCTCCATGGGCGTACACCGGCAACACAGTCGGCACTGGTGACCGGCACGCCGGTCGTACTGGGCGGACAGCAGACTGAGCTGTTCAGCGCCGATGAATGCCGACACGATCTCATCAGCCAGCCGCTGATTGCCAAGGGACGATGCATCGGTGTGTTGAATATCGTGCGCAAGGCGACCGCCGGACCGTGCACCGACGGTACCACACGGTCGATCGAGATGGCCGCTGCTCAGGCCGCGCAATCGATCGAGAATTCACGCCTTTACAGCGACCTTTATCACAGCTATATGGATACGGTATCGGCCCTCGCCAATGCGATTGAGTTCCGCGATCCCTACACACGTGGCCATACCGACCGTGTCAAGATGCTCGCACAATCAATCGCTCGCGAGATGGGTTGGGGTGTTGAGTTGATGTTCGATTTGTGGATCGGTTGCACACTGCACGACATCGGCAAGATCGGTGTCCCTGACAGCATCCTCAACAAGCCGGGTCCGCTGACCGACGGCGAGCGCCGGCATATGCGACGCCACACGGAGATCGGCGTGCAAATGGTGCAGGGTGTCCCGTTTCTGCGTCCGGCGATGCCGTACATCTACTACCACCATGAGCGATTCGACGGCGCCGGATATCCCACCGGGCTCGGGGGGCGCGAGATTCCCATCGAGGGCCGGCTCCTGTCGGTGGTGGACTCCTTTGACGCGGTCACATCGGATCGTCCCTACCGTAAGGGATGCACGATTGGTGAGGCGCAAGCGGAGCTGCAACGGTGCGCCGGTAGCCAATTCGATCCCGAAATCGTCGATGTCTTTCTGGAACTGATTGCGTCGGGCGGCATTTCACTGGCGCCGGAACCGTCGATCAACACTCCCGCGCTGATGAAACGCGACCAGATACCATCACTGCATACTTAGACATAGACGATCAGCAGAGTCCCTGCCGATACCACGAACATCGTAAGTACGGGGTGCCCCACCCGAACCAGTCACCGACAACGTCGGTGACTGGTTCGGCCGGGTTCGCCACCGGAAACTGCAAAAGCGTGAAAACGGTTGGGAGCAGTTGCGTGCGTCCCGTTACGCCCGGCCAAAGGGTCTGTTGAAAACGCGATCAGACAGGATCCCTCGACAAGCTCGTGACAGGGGGAGAGGGAGCCCAACGTAGGGGCGCACACCAGTACTCATGATGAGTGTCATCATCCCGTTCCTCGAAAGGGTTGCCAGCACCGGTGTGAGTGTGTTCCTTGTTTGTCTGGGTGACGATGATCGCCCGTAGATGTGCTTTGCCATGACGAAACAGAAGAAAGCTCAGAAGCCAGTCAAACGGCAACAGCCGACACGACGCAAAAGCAGGACGAGCGAACGTGTGGTGGTGTCGGCGGTGGTGTTCGTCGCTGCACTCGTCGTCGCAATGGGCTTCTTTGTTTATCAGGCGCAGGAGCTGTCGTTTACCCAGGACGACGCTTACATCTCGTATCGCTACGCGCAAAACGCCATTGACGGTCACGGGCTTGTCTTTAACGAAGGTGAGCGTGTCGAGGGGTACACGAATTTCTTCTGGGTGATTTTGCTGATTGCCGGTCGATCACTGGGGTTTGAATTTGACACCATCTCGAAGACGCTCGGCGTCGGGGCGGCACTGGCCCTGATTCTGCTCACGGGTCTTTGGATTCGGGCGATGTGGCGGCGCCTGGGGTGGGGTAATGGTGATTACCCAGCGGCGGGGGCTGTCCTGCTATTGGCGGCCAATGGGTCGATGGTCTACTGGGCCGTCTCCGGCCTGGAGACGTTGTGGTTCACGTTGTTTATCACATTAGGTGTCTGGGCCTGGATTCGCCGTTCGTGGCTGGTCGCGCCGGCGTTGGCGGTCGCGAGCCTGACCCGTCCCGAGGGTGTGTTCATTTGGGGGCTGCTGGTTCTTGCCGAGGCGTTCATTGGGGATGGATGGAAGCGGGCGGCGACACTGGCCGGCACGGCGGTGCTTCTGCTCGCACCGTTTGCGGTGTTCAAAGTGGCCTACTACGGCTCGCTCTTCCCGAACCCGTTCTATGCGAAGACCGGGTTCTCCCTCGAGTACCTGCTCAGCGGGCTCGACTACACCTGGACCTACATGTTTCAGTTTGCCGGCTACGGCGTGGTCGTCCTGTTGGTGATCGCCGGGGCTTTCGTCCTGCCCGGCCGGTGGCGGGCAATTCCTCTCATCTGGCTGGCTTACGCAATCTACATCACGGTGATCGGCGGCGACGTTCTCAAGGTGCACCGATTTTATGTGCCGATTACGGCGTTTCTGGTGGTGAGTGTGGCGGCGACGCTGTACTGGCTGATCCGTCGCTTCCAGCCACGCGTGGCGTCGCCTGCCGCGATGGCGCTCCTGCTGATCCTGGGTGTGTCGTGGTATTTTGTGCCCAAAGAATCGGTTGAGTACTTCCGTGGGATGGAGCGGGGACTCATCGAGAAGATGACCGTGATCGCTGAGAAGCTGAAGCGGTACGATGACAGCGACTTCTCTTTGGCCGTGTCGACCATTGGCAAGATCTCCTACGACCTGATGGGCCACCGCGTGATTGACATGCTGGGGTTGACTGACAGCACCATCGCGCGTCACCCGGAGCACATCGCCGGCAATGTGTCGAGCTGGCGAGAGCGGAAGTTCAACTCCACGTATCTGCTGGAGCAGGAGCCGACCTATATCTTATTCAGCACGGGGCATAAACCATCGGCCCCGGCGGAACGGGCCCTCATTCTGCACAAGGATTTCCGCCGGAACTACTACACGACGATCTATCCGTCCGACCGGATCAAACGCAATCTGGCAGTGCATGTGTTCAAAGGGGGCTACACGGGCCCCGATAGCGTCTGGCAGGACATCGAGTGGGTCCAGGACATCAACCAGGCCTGGAATCTCACCATCAGGCAAGCCCGAGACTCGGCCATCGCGATTATGAAGGAGGTCAAGGCCGAGGGGCCGGGCGACTACGCCATGCCGGACTACTTCATCGCCGACCAGTTATACCGTCTGGGAGAGTACTACGACGCCCTGGCGTATACCGACTCGGCCCTGGCGATCGACTCGCTGGCCATTACCGCCTGGCAGACTCGGGGGATGATCCATCAAATGCTCCGGGACACCACGGCCCTGATGATCGATGTGGAGTACATCCAGCGGTATGCCCCTCAGCTACTTGAGTGAGGATTGCGGAAACCGCTGAAATCCAGTTGACTCCGGGCGATCTCGCCGATATACATAGTGCGGCTTGAGGCGGGAATAGCTCAGCTGGCTAGAGCACCACCTTGCCAAGGTGGATGTCGCGGGTTCGAATCCCGTTTCCCGCTCCATAACCGCAGCGAGGCCCCGGTGGCTTTCGAGGCGGCTTTTTTATTGGGACGCAATCAGCCCACGAGGGGGTTGATTTCCGCCCCGAGAGACGTAATTTGAGTATAGCTCGGTTCTGATGAACCGATTCTGCACGGCGGCTTAGCCAAGGGGTAAGGCAGAGGTCTGCAAAACCTCCATCTCCGGTTCGAATCCGGAAGCCGCCTTTTTTATTGCACTGAGATTGTCATCAATAGCGCGTGACGAAGGGCGTCACCAACATATTTGTGTAATTTGCCAAACAACCAAACACTTGGCTCTGTAGTATGTTTTGATGAGAGCAACCGTTCAGCAGGATTTCGACCGTCGGGCGCGCATCCTAAAGGCGCTGGCCCATCCCACGCGTTTGTTTATCGTCGATGAGTTGTCGCGTGGTGAACGCTGTGTCTGTGAGCTGACCGACTTGGTCGGTGATGACATGTCCACTGTCTCCCGGCATTTGACAGTCCTCCGAGATGCCGGCATTCTCGAAAGTGAAAAACGTGGGTTGCAAGTGTGGTACCGATTGAAGGTGCCGTGTGTGCTGAACTTTTTCGGATGTCTGGAAGCCGTCATGACTAGTGAGGATTCCGGACGACGATCGCGTAATTGACGACTTTTTTTGTCCGAATATTTGGTGGATGCACCAAATAGGTTTGTGACCTGCAAGAAGGCGACAATGGGAGTATCCTGGAAATCAGAATGGAAGCCACTGGCAGCGATTGTCGCCGTCTTCGCCTTCTTCTTCTACTTGCCCATCGACACTGTTCGTTTTCAGAATGCAATCCTTGAAGCTCTGGCATTGACAAAGTGGTACGCGCGTGAGCACGTCATCCTGTGCCTGATTCCCGCCTTTTTCATCGCCGGGGCGATCGCGGTCTTTGTCAGCCAGGCTTCGGTCATGAAGTATCTCGGGGCAAAGGCGAACAAGGTGATGTCGTATGGAGTGGCCTCGGTGTCTGGAACCATCCTGGCGGTGTGCTCGTGCACCGTGCTTCCATTGTTCGCCGGCATCTACCGGATGGGTGCCGGCCTCGGGCCGGCGACCGCGTTTCTCTATTCCGGTCCGGCCATCAATGTACTTGCGATCGTACTTACGGCACGAGTCCTCGGGTTCGAAATGGGCGTGGCCCGTGCGGTCGGCGCCATTGTGTTCAGTGTTGTCATCGGGCTGTTGATGCATCTGATCTATCGGCGGGAAGAAACCGAGAAGATCAATAGCCAATTGGCGATGCCGGAACCCGAAGTGACCCGTCCGCTCTGGCAGAACGCGACGTGGTTTGCCGCATTGGTTGCCATTCTCGTGTTCGCAAATTGGGGCGAACCGGAGACGAGTTCCGGATTCTGGCAGGTTGTGTATGCACAAAAGTGGCTGATCACGGGCGTTGCTGCGGCAGCGATGGGTGTCATGTTGGTCCGTTGGTTCGGTGTATCCTGGGCGGCGGTCGGTACAGTAGCCGGACTCACGCTCATCGCAGCGCTTGCTGCTCCGCATGAACCACTGCTCGCGTTCACGGTCGCGGTTGTTGGCGTCTCGGTCATCTCGAGCCGTCGTACGGACGAAATCGGCGAGTGGTTCTCCCAGTCCTGGGGATTTGCCAAGCTCATTCTGCCATTGTTGTTCGGCGGTGTGTTGGTAGCCGGGCTGCTGCTGGGACGTCCGGGCCAGGAGGGTCTGATCCCGTCGCAGTGGATCAGCAATTGGGTGGGCGGAAATTCGCTCGGCCCGACTCTGTTTGCCTCCGTGGTCGGGGCATTTATGTACTTCGCCACACTGACCGAGGTGCCCATTCTGCAGGGATTAATCGGTAATGGCATGGGCAAAGGTCCGGCACTGGCGCTGCTGTTGGCGGGTCCGGCGTTGTCGCTGCCGAACATGCTGGTGATCCGATCGGTTATCGGAACTCAGAAAACGATCGTGTTTGTCGTATTGGTTGTCGTGATGGCAACGATCAGCGGGCTGATTTATGGACGTTTTGCATAGGAGGACGCATGTTGCAACTGAAAATCCTGGGGACCGGCTGCCCCAAGTGTGAGAAATTGGCATCGGCTGTGACCGATGTCGCACACGATCTCAACCTGGAGTGTGACATCGAGAAGGTCACCGATATCAATGAGATCATCAAATATGGCGTGATGATGACGCCGGCATTGGTTGTCGACGGACAGGTCAAAGTGGTCGGCAATGTTCCATCGTCCGATGAACTCAAGTCATTGCTCACGGCCGCGGCATCGGCCTGAATGGGAGGATTGATGTCAATTCGCGTTGGGATTCTCGTTGTCGTTGCGCTACTGGTAGCGGCTGCAATTGTGAACGCCCAGTTGGTCGACGTTGACGTTACGACGGACACTTCGGGGGTCGTTGACGACACTACGAGTGCGACATCGGTCGACAAAGACGACTCGACCATCGTGTATTACTTTCACGGAAATAAACGCTGTATGACCTGCCGCAAGATTGAAGCTTTGGCGGAGAAGGCCGTGCTGTCGGGATTTGACGAGGAATTGGCGGACAGCACTCTTCAGTGGCGTGTGTTGAATTTTCAAGACGACGAGAACGCGCATTTCGCCAAGAGCTACAAGCTGTTTTCACAAACGCTGATTGTATCGCGTCACGTGGACGGGGAAGAGGTTGCCTGGCGCAATTTGGATCAGATATGGACATTGGTTCACGATGAAGACGCCTTTATCTCCTATGTGCAGGATGAGGTGGACGCCTTGATGACGGCGGAGCCGGAATGATGGAGACGTGGCTGGTGGCGGCCGGAACCGCGCTCTGGCTGGGGTTTCTGACCTCGATTTCACCGTGTCCGTTGGCGACCAACATCGCCGCGATCAGTTACATCGGCAAAGAGGTGAAGCAGCCGCGTGCGGCGCTCTGGCGAGGCATGTGTTACACGCTCGGGCGCGTGGTCGCGTATGTGGGGCTCAGCGCGATTTTGGTCTCCGCGGTGCTGGCGGTGCCGGACGTCGCGTTGTTTCTGCAAAACGATCTCAATAAGGTTCTCGGGCCGTTGCTGGTCGTTGTGGGACTGGTGCTGCTGAATGTGATTCGATTGCCGGTGTTCTCGTCGGGAACTCTGACCGCGCGCATGCAGGGCAAATTCACACGCGTCGGGCTGTTCGGGGCACTTCTGTTGGGTGTGGTGTTTGGTCTGTCGTTTTGTCCGATTTCGGCGGCGTTGTTTTTCGGCAGTTTGATTCCGTTATCCCTCGAACAAAGCTCGCCGGTGATGCTTCCGCTGCTGTATGGGTTGGGCACGGCGTTTCCCGTCGTTCTGTTCGCCATCGTGTTGGTCTTCGCGGCCCATCTGGTTGGGCGCATGTTCAATGCGGTGTCCCTGATCGAACGATGGGCGCGTCCGGCAACGGGCATCATCTTTGTGGTGGTCGGCCTCTACTTCTGCAAGGAATACGTAATCGGTTGGTAGGGATTGATCAGTCGGCATCAAACTTCACGATCACATCAAACCCGCTCTTGCGGGCGTCGGCGGCGACCAACTGGAAAAACAGGTGGCGGGAGAGTTCGTATTCGAGAGTGACGATCTCCGGAACGATCTCATCGTCTTCGCGCGTACTGCCGAGGCCGCGCTGATAGCTGACGAACAGATCGGTGGTGATGTACTTGCCCACAACGAATGACGCGCTCTGCCAGTCGCTTTGAGCGTTGATTTCAATCACGTCGAGATTGAACTCATCCCCGAGGGTCTGCGTTAATTGTCCGGCCAGCAGACTGGCGATGGCCCCCTTGGCCACTTGGGTTTGGCTGCTTCCCTCGTCCGATATCGCCGACCGCTGGCCGCTGGTGAGTTCGGCAATGCTGCGGCCGAAGACAATGTAGGAAACAGCGTCGCCTTCTTCAATTTGACTCCCGTCCAGTGTGAACGACAATGTGGGACTTTCGGCGCGTCCGCCGATGGAGAGCGTGAGTTCGCGCTTATCACGGCTCGGTGTGCGGAAGACGTAGACGGCATCGATGGACAATCGCGGATTGACTGTCTCGCCGCCTTCAAAGATCAGTTGACCTTGCTCGATCGTAAACTTCTTACCGTACAGACTGTAATCGCCCCGAACTATTTCAATCGTCCCGAACAGTTCGAACTCTTCACCTTGCTTGATGACGTCAAGCTCGCCCTCAATTTCGATGTTCATGTCATCGTCGCGCAGCCAGGTGTTGCGCGGGAAGCGGACGGTCAACCGTCCTCTGAGGTTCGTGAGGTAATCACTCGGCAGACCGGTTGCCGTATCGGGTTCACTCACCGTGACCGGCAGGGTCGTGTCCGCAACAAACGCCGTATCACCCATGGCGGCGACCAACATGGGCACGGTCATCGACGATCCTTCGCTGATCTCTTCTGACAGGGCCGGGAGATATAGATTGGAGCGACGAATCGTGAGTTGTCCGCCATACTCCGGCGATGTGACCGGCCCCTCAAGGTTGGCGTTGGCGGTTATCTGGGCCTCATAATGCTGATGCCGGACGACATAGAATTTGTCCGCAGTCAACGACAGGTTGGCCGCGTCAAGTTGTCCGGACACGAGACCGTCGGCAAACTCCGCACGTCCTGTCATGCGCATTGATCCATCGTCGCGATGAGCCACGAATTCGGTCAACTCCGCGTGGGAACTGTCGAAGCTTACCTGTGCGGATATCTTTCTGTAGTCGACACCATACTCCGGGATGCGAACCCGTCCATTACTCACACGCAGCGCGCCATTCAGACGAGGATCGTTCAACGAACGTGTTGCATGTACGTCAATGTCCAAATCGCCGGTCGCGTTCTCGACCGTATAGCCGAACGCACGCAAGATTGCGAGCGTGAACCCGTGTGATTGCACGCGAACATCCATTCCGGTGTCCGGCGCCGTTCCGGTGGTGTCTGTCAACATACCGAGCGGCATGCGCGCGGCCACTACGAGACTCTCAGGCCCTTGTACGTGCAGTGTGAAGTCGGCGACCAGAGCGCTGTCGATGAGGGAGAAGTCACCGGCGAGTGAGTCGAACTGATATTCGTTAACAGTGCCGGCGCGAACCCTGCTGGTGCCGCGGAGCTCCGGATTTGCGATGCGTCCCGATGACTCAATGTCGAGTGACAGATAGCCGCCGATTGCCTGTGCGGGATCGACAAGCGTCATCGCATGCGACAGAGAGATATTGCGTGCGGTCATGTCCAGATTGTATGTGCTGTCGATGTTGTAGACACCGTCAACCGCAAGCGTCTGCCGCTCCAGTGCATCCGCCGCTTCTTTACCGTTGGTCCCGGTGAGACGAAGTCCGGTCAATTCGGTGCCATCCGGTCGGAGCACAACACGCATCGTGTCCTCCGACGTCCACGTTTGCTCGCCGAGCTCCAGGTTGATGTCATTGACTGTCACCGTAGGAATCGAATCGGCAAGGTATTCGGCGTGAAGTGCGGCTGATATCTGCTCGCTGACTGTGGTTTCCAGGTCAGCCGTATACCGTGCCGGACTGAACTCTCCCGAGAGAGTCGTCGTGGGAATTAGAATGTCGGAGGCCAGGAGATTGTCCGCATGCAATCTATAATCGCCGCCGATGAGGCTGTCGGAGTAGACAACGTCGAATTCGCTATGAACCGAATCGGCTCTGTAAGTGTCATACAGCGGGCGAGACAGCGCTAGTGATCCCGACGTTCTCAGGGAGTCGAGGGTTCCATCGATCTGGGCCGCGATCTGGCCACTGAAACGTAGTGAGTCGATTTCCAACCAGTTCCTTATCCAGTCGACGTTTTCAATCTCGGTGAGGAGGGTGAACGAACCCGGTTCATCGATGCCAATCGTACCGCCTCCGGTGAGCGATCCGGGCGTACTCTGCAGAAAGAGCGTATCAACGGTGATCACGCCGGGACTGAATTGAACAATTGCCGCGAGAGTGTCCAACGCCATGCCTCCGATGTCCGAGGAGTCAAAGGAGACATCCGCTTGGCCGGTTGCTGCTGCCAGATCGTAGCCTTGGCCACGCGTACTGAGGTTGAACGTCAGGTCCGTCGCGGGATAGGTAGGATCGATGAGCGGTTGGATGTTGAGACGCTGTGCATCGATGCGCAGATCGTAACGCAATTGACCGGTGAGGTCCGCGAGCGATCCGTTGAGATCGATGGCACCGAATTCCCCTCGCGCCGATAGGTCCACGTCCGCGCTGTCATCGGCATACGTTGCCACAAGATGAGCACTGTCGAACGCGTATCCCATCACCGCTGCACGTGTCAAGCGCATGTCGGCATCAACCGTGGCCATACCGGGATCAAGTCCGGTCCCTTCGATGCGCCCGGTTCCGACTATGCCCCCCGACGCCAACGTGTCGGCCACCCATTGTTCCATGCGCTGCACATTGAGATCGATGTTCAATGCGTACGAGAGCAGGGGCCCGGTGGTATCGGTAAGCCCGTCAAACAATGGGTTGGCCCAACCCGAGACCTCGATATGCTGGCGGTCATCGCGAAGCGCGATGGTTGTCTGTAACGAGTCGCGAATGAGATCGGCCGACAGCGACAGCGACGGACGCGTGTCGGGAAAATCGTAGGCGACGTATGGTGAGATGTCGCGCACGTCGATCGTGTCGGCGCGCAGTGTCAGCGAACCTGATGGTGGACTGCGGAACTCGTAGTGGCCGCTTGCTTCGATTCGGTTGTATTCCGTCGATGCGATCAGCGTATCAACCCGAGCGATGCTGTCGTTCAGCGATGCGGATCCCGTCAATTGGACCAGTTGCAGATTGGGCTCCGACGCTGTGAAGCGAAAATCGTCGATGCCGACGTGTTGCTTGTTTTGGGAATACACGGCATTTGCCTGAAGCGAGATGCTGTCGATCCGCGTAGGCGTAAGGCTGTCTGCATTGGCAATCGATATCGCTCCATTCTCGATAGTGAAGTGATCAATGGTGATGGTCCATCCGAACGCCGATGTGTCGCTGACGGCTGTTGTGTCGGGGGCGGGTTCAGTCGGTACAATGGTGGCGATGTTCCAGGTGCTGTCTTCTGTGAGAGCGAGCTGCACATGGGGTTGATCAATCCGAATGAGTTCAACCATCACGTCGTTGTCGAGCAACGGCCACAGCTCGTATGCAAGTTCGAGGTGTGGGATTGACACCAGGGTGTCACCAGACTGTGAGAGCGCGATGCCATGCAGTGTCACCGACGTAAACAGATTTCCTGAAATGTGATCAATCGCGAGTGTAGCATTGAGCGATTCATTGGCCGACGTGACAATTTGGTCCCGCAGGTACCCTTTGAACCACGGCGTTTGTGTAAATCCGATTGCCAGCACAACGAGCACGACGATCGCCAGCACGGGATAGAGCAGCCAGCGGCGCCAGCGCCTGGTGGGTGTTGTCTTGTCAGTCGTCTCGTTCATCGCTCAACTCAGACTAAAATGCCTGTCCAACGTTTATATGCAACTCGTAGCCGACATCATCATCGAAGATCGGCCGCGCCAAGTCGAGTCGTATCGGTCCGATCGGCGTCGAGACGCGGATACCGGCGCCGGCCGAATAGCGCAAGTCACTCAAGTCATAGAAGTACGATGCGGGCCAAACGTTCCCGAGGTCGGTGAAAATCGCGCCCGACAAAATGCCCCAGATCGGATACCGCAACTCGATGCTCGATTCGATTAAGCTCTTGCCGCCGGCCGGGGTGCCCTCCTGCTGCGGACCGATTTCACCACGCTCCCAACCGCGCAGCGATGAACTGCCACCGGAGTAGTAGCGGTCTTCCACCGGCACGAACCGGTCATCGTCGAACGATTGAATGCCGCCGATTTTGATACGCGTTGCGACGACCAGCCCGACGAGTCCTTCGTAGTGCCGCCAGTCCAATGTCGTGCGAACGAAATGGTATTGGCTGCCGAAACCGATCCCACTCCATTTGGAGGACAGCGCGACAAAGTTCCCGTGGTCGGGATTGAACGTGGGGCGGGAGTTGTCATAGGTAGACGTGAAGGCGACACTCGATTTGTCGTAGAGATCGTCGAAACCGGGATCCAGCGGGCCCGCCTCGGCAACACTGGTGGTGTCGAGCGACACGCGTTCAAAGCTGTACTCACTGCCGACGGTCAATCGTGATGTGAGTTGGTGGTCGATTCCCAAAATGATCCCGTGGCGACGAAGTGTATACCCCGGTTCATCCTGGCGCCGGATGAAGGGGCTGATCGATGCTGACGTCCGCGGCGTCAAAAACGCCGGTTGCGTGTGGCGGAGGCGAACGTGGTATGGTTCCAGTCCCGAGTGCTTGGCGTACAACTCCAAACGGCGCGCGCCACCGAGAAAACCAAGCAGCCGCGACTCGGTGAACACGCGAAAGTTGTCCTCCTGGCCGTACCCAACACCGACCTTCGAACTCAATCGTGGCGCTTCCTGCAATGTGATGCGGACCGGTACCTCCGCCGTGTGATCCCTGTCCAGTATGCCCGTAACCGTTGCCACTTCAAAAACACCCAGGTCGATCAACTGCCGCTGCGACTGATTCAGTACCGATTGCCGAAACAAGTCGCCGCTTCTGAATTCGATCTGGTTGTAGACCAGTTCCTCTGAGATGCGTGAGTGTCCGGTGATCGTGATCTCCCCGAACACGCAGCGCGGACCACTCTCTATGGTCCAGACGACGTCGACGGTGTTGGCAGTTGTATCAACGCTCAATTCGCTGGAGACCGAGGCATACGGGTATCCCTCATCGGCAAAGTATCGCTCGGTGGAATCCGCGTCGGCGGTCATCACCTGATCGCGGAAGCGCATCCCCCAATGCAATTGGGGAAGGGGTGATATGCGATCCAACAGGCTGTCCACACGAACGGAATCCGGTGTCGACGGCGCACGAATCAGCCAGATCACTGTGTCGACGGTAATCGGCGGTCCCTCGCGGACGTTGATCATAACGCCAACAGACTGATCGTCGGTGTTGATCGCGAAGTCACCACGGGACAATTGGATATGCAGATATCCCCGCCGCTGGTAGAACCGTCGGATCCGACCGAAGTCGTTGATGAGCATGTCCGAGTGATACTGGCTCGACGACTTCTGGAGGACCGTTTCCTGGAACCAGTTGAATCCCTTCAGGGTCATCTGCTCCCGCAGACGGTCGCCGGAAAACGCCTCATTGCCCTGGAAATGGATGTAGTCAACCCGGAAACCCTCCTGCGCGTGCGCAAGGCTGCACATCCCGATTGTAAGGAGGAGGAAGAGAGTTGCGGTTAGGCGCCGTTGGATTGACCTGTTCATAGCCCATAATGTACGTATGCCGCCGCCAAGACAAGGGATGATCCTGCGAATGTGCTGTCGTTTAACACGTTACGGGATCCTCCCTGACGTAACCCTTGTCTGTGGGCGCCAAAAATAGACAAACTGAGTGGCCGGGACGCCGTACTGTTGAGATTGCAACTGTTGCGATTGCAACTGATAGCCTATGACGAATGAATCGACTAACCCGGAAGCCAATTTGGGACGCCTGATGGGGTGTGCGGCACGCGTCATGCTGCGCGAACTCGATCATAGCCTGGCGGAGTCCAATGTCGGCATCTCGGGTGAGCAGTGTATTCTGCTGAAGAATATCGGGTGGGATGACGGTATCCATCAGAACGAGCTGGCGGAACGAATTCTGCGGGATAAAGCGGCGATCACGCGGCATCTCGACGTACTGGAGCAAAAGAAGCTGGTGGTGCGTGAGCACAATCCCACCGACCGTCGCCAGAACCTGCTTCACATTACGTCGGCGGGACGTCGTTTACTCCAATCGGTGGAGCCGCTGATTGAAGTGATCAACCGTCGTGCGACGGAGGGAATAGAGAAAGCAAAGCTGGAGCACTGCAAAGATGTGCTCGAACAGGTGTTTAACAATCTGGCGCATCGCAACTGTTCGAACGCCGATAGGACTGACTCATGACGAAGACCAGGAAATTCGTACTGCCGGGCGTTATTATCGTCATCGCTGCTGCAGCGATGTTTGTGTTGCTCGGCATGAAGACCGACCCGCCCCGCCGTCCGCCGGAAACGCCGGTGAAGTATGTGCAGACGTCGGTGGTCGAATTAGGGCCGGTGGACGCGCGCATCATCGCGTACGGACGAACCG
>WJJR01000159.1 GCA_014729565.1 Candidatus Zixiibacteriota bacterium
GAGAGCCAGCCCATGGAAATGGTCGCGTCTCCGGACGGGGAATGGCTGTATGTTCAGGGGACAGACCTGCGGAAGATCAGCGCACGTGCGGGCTCCGTGGCGTGGACGCAACCCCTTGCTGTGCAGAGACTTCTCGACGATGGCAAGCTGCTTGTCGCACTGCGATCGGTCCCGGTGATAATTGACCAGGATTCAGGCAAGATCCTTGGGAATCTTCCGGACACTTTGGCAATTGGATATGGCTCATCAGAAGGTACCGAAGTAGCGGCAGTCGCGCATGAGGCCCCTGCCGGCAGCTTTGGTGATTCGGTGATCACCGTTCTCGATTGCGCAACGGGCGCAACACGTGGCCGCTTTGTGCCTTATGTCCAGGGTCGATCGATCGGTGCGATCTACTATGAAAGATTGCATCCCGATGGTGTCCATGTCCTCCTCATTGGTGTGCGATCCACGCTTCAGGATTCGTGGTTTGTCGTTGGAAATGTCGTGACCGGCGAGACTTTGCTTACGCACAGGCTGGTCTATCCGTTCGGGGAGATTCGGATCAGTCCGGATGGGACACTGGCGGCTGTCACAGACCCGAGCCGTGCACTGATCTGGGACTCACACCAAACACTCGACATCTTCGATTTGACGACAATGACACATGTAAAGCGATTTGACCAGTCCAGACTCGTTTTCGGTGTCGGCCAAGTGCGGTTTCTTCGGGATGGACGGTATCTTCTGGCCGCCCACGACATCCCTTACGGGAATGGCCCCTTGTATCGCATCGACCTGCACGCGTTGGAGATCGTGGACTCCGCACTCTATCCCGGCTGCGACAGCATTCCGATCTACGGCAAAAGCTGCCCGGAGAACGGGGCGATGGCGATTGGAATCACGCAGGGTTCGAGTGACTGCGGAGATCGTTAATCAGATTAATGTGGAGGAGAATACCATGAAAACAACGATATCGATTCTTGCTATCATCGTCCTCGCCACGCTCCTCACCCCCTCGTCGGGTTGGGCAGACGACGATTACTACTACACGCTCGATTCCGCAATATCGATCAGTATTTCGGATCAGTACATCGCGATCCAGTTTGATTCGAACACGACCATTCCGCTGTTGAGTCAGTTCCAGGAAACCTATGACTGTTTGAGCGAGGATTCGGTCGAGTATATCGACCGTTTCTTCTGGGCGTTCCCGCTCGCCACTGGATGTGGATACACGGCGGCGGCCGTGCAGATTGCCGATGATTCTGTGGTTGCACGGGCGTTTCCGACCTATCGGACTCCGTCGGATTCGGTTGGCTTCCGTGTAACCGACAAGGTGATTGTACAGTTTGAAGATAACATTCCGTCGGATTCGGCTCTTGCGGTTCTGGCGGCAGAAGGGGTGCGATTTGTCGATTCAAGTGCGTACCGTCACAATTTATGGTACTGCGCTCTGGCCGAGTCGATCACGTCGGGTCCGATCCAGTACGGCAATCGCCTGCATGAGCGCTCCGAGACACGCTGGGCGTACACGGCGCAGTACGTCGCGCCTGTCCTATTCGGCACTCCGTCTGACAACTACTTCGCGAACCAGTACTATCTGAACAACACGGGGCAGAATGGCGGAACCGTGGGCGCTGATATCGCCGCCGTTCAGGCATGGGATATCCCGCTTTCCGATTCTACATTCCGCGTAGCCGTCATGGACGATGGACTGACCGAACACACCGATTAACCGGATGCCCGACTCCTGATTGGGTATGACTTCGTGGGGAGTGTGGGAAGCAATCCAGCACCTGACAATGACCCGACTCCAGGAGAGACCGAAAATCACGGTATGGCATGCGCAGGAATCATGGCCGCCTCGCACAACGATACGGGAGTCGTGGGTGTGTTTGGCAGTTGCGAAGTTGTCCCCATCAAGATTTTTGATGATTCGGGACGAGGCACTGCTCACACCCAACCAATAGTCGACGCGATCTACTATGCTCATTCGCGTGGAGCGCGAGTCGTGTCGAATAGTTGGGGATACCGTCGAGAAGAACCAATTACAGATATCCAGGCAGCAATCCGAGAGATAGTCAACGGCGCGGGCGGGTCATCGCGCAGCCCGCAGGCTACATATGGCATGGTGTTCGTATTTGCTGCAGGTAACTGGTCTCCGATCTATAATGTGTTATTCCCTGCAAACATGCCGGAAGTAATTGCGGTCGGTGCAACGGACAAGAACGACCAGCGATGGTACTACAGTTGCACAGGCAGTGCTTTAGACATCATGGCGCCGTCGGGAAACGCCGGGCTCCAAGGGGACCAATGGACTGTCGATCAGCTCGGTTTCGATGGCTGGAACCCTCAAGTTACCGGGAGCAATCCAGCGGAAACTGACGACGTCGACTACACCGCCATGATGGGTGGCACGTCGGGCGCCTGTCCGCAAGTGGCGGGGATTGTGGGCTTGCTGATGGCACGCGGCCATGACAGCATCAACCCCTACAATCCGACACCCAATATTCTGGACATCCTGGCCGGATCCGCCGAAGACCTGGGCACCACCGGTTGGGACACGCAGTTCGGCCACGGCCGCGCCAACGCCTTCCGTGCCATGCTCTCCATCATTCGCGGCGACCTGAACAACGACGGCTTTTTGGATGCAGTCGACTACAACCTGATGATCCAGGTTCTCTTCTACAATGCGCCGACCCTATTCCCCGGGCTGGCCGATGTCAACTGTGACGGGACTTACGATGCGACCGACTTGAACCTACTCATTGTTCACCTTTGGCATAACTATCCCCCGCCGGACATCTGTTACGAACATTATGACTACTGAGCGCGCCATGGTCGACTGCACCAGCACCGAACAAGACCCGCCTCCGTGCTCCCTGCCGGGGGCGGGCTTGCATTGAGGTAAGGCGATAGGGGCACTTGCCTACCGCCCTTCCGAGTACTGGGTGCACCCCCGTTCGTCAGTGACGCCACGGTTGTGAACGGCCATGGCATGACAACGGGCATGTATCCGGAGTTACATCGTGCGGAAATGCGTGATCACCCAGCGGTCACTGCGGAAGACGAGACGCATCTTGTTGTAATACTGCACACGCGTCACCCGATCGAGAAACGACACTTCCACCAGTGCAGAATCGCCGGAGATTTCGGTATCCCCTAAAACAATTTGATTGTCGCTGAGCCAGCGTTGGCGCAGACGCCCGCCCTCACTGGTCATTTGACCCAACAGCCAGGCAGCGGTATCGGGTACCGTGAGGGAATCGGCGGGTTGGATCGCCGGCAAATCTTCGGTAATACCGGTCGCCGCGGAACGCAGATCGACCATCGAGCGGACCGCCGTCGTGTCGGCATCGCGCATCGCGGTAAACAGATCCTTGACGGTCGATTTGGGATCGGGACGGCTCTCGCCGCAGCCTCCAATGAGACCCAAAGCGAGCACCAGGAAGAGCGCCGATACAATGCTGCGAGATGTCAGGCGCATGATCACAAGACGTTTGTGCGAAGGGTGAACCGGTGGCTCGTACCGAGTTTCGACATCGACCCATAACCGTAGTCAATGGTGATTGTATTCAGGACAAAACCGGCGCCAAACCGGAATCCTGCGAAATCATCACTGCCGGAACCGGAATCGAACTGGCCGGCGAGCGAATTGTAACCGGCGCGCAGACGAAACGCATCGGCCGCCAGAAACTCCAGTCCCAGCGCGCCACCAAAGTCATCATCATTCGGTTTGAAGACATCGGCTGTGACGAGAAACGGCATGTCACGCAGATCATGCTCAAGGCCCGCGACGAATGTAATCGGGAGATCGTCTTTGGCGCCATCGGCGAAGGTGGTCATTTGAAATCCGGCATTGCGCACCGCCGCGCCGATGCGCGTGCGGCCATCGGGCATCTTGTGAATGAGCCCGGCGTCGAACGCCAGACCGGTGGCCGATTTGTCGTCGATCGATTCCGTAATGAACCGTCCGGTCACACCGACCGAGGAACTGCTCCCAATCATACGGGCGAAGCTGATCCCGACTGCCAGATCGGACGCGCCAAAATCACCGAGCGATTCACCGGAGGCATCGGCGGCGTCGATGTTGCCGTAGTCGAGATACTGAATCGACAGTCCCACACGTCCGTCTTCACCGAGACGTGTCGTACCGCCGACGAATCCCGACTGAATACCGTCAACCCAGTTATGGTACGTTGCCAGCAACTCGCCATGCGGTGACCAGACCATACCGCTCGGATTGTAGTAGGTCGCGCTGACGCCAGTGGCTGCGGCCGTGTACGCGCCCCCCAATCCTTCGGCGCGTGCGTCGGTGCCGATATCCAGAAACTTGAAGCCGGCCTCGCCAGGGCTGGCGGCCCATGCCGTGGCGCCGATTGCCATAACAGCCAGAGCAACGGCAGCAGTGATGATTGTCTTCAACAGAGTGTCCTTTCGAGCCTGACGGCAATTATGGCGGGGATCAGAATTATACGCAGCGACCTGCCATCCGTTAAACAGCCCTGGCGCGGCCCCGGTTCCATCTTTTTAACGCATTTCCACACAACAATTTACCAGCTCCGAATGGTCAGGTTAATGATATCCTCGGTGATCTTCTCGATTGCCAGCCGCTGCCCTTCGGTTTCATCGGCGTCGGAGGCGTAGACGCCAAAGCCGCGAATCCCGTCCTTGCTCCAGACCGGTGCGGTATCATCCTGTCGCGCCAATTCAGCGGTCACCCAGATTTCCACGATATATTCAC
>WJJR01000160.1 GCA_014729565.1 Candidatus Zixiibacteriota bacterium
CTTGCAGTGAGCGGAGTCGAACTGGCCATGCTACGTTCCCGAAAACCGGAACGGAGTTCTAGTTATTGCTATAACTTGTTGTCATTCCCGCGCAGGCGGGAGTCCATTCTCCGCGCGTGGCTGGCTTCAAAATGGATCCCCGCTTGCGCGGGGATGACAGGGGAGGGTTGACGACTGAACGGGGGCTTCTGCTAACGGAAAATACTTCTGACAATCGCTATAACAGGCCCTGAAGCCGGGTGTTAAAAAAACAAGGGCCATGGTCACTGTGCGACCATGGCCCGGAAGTGAACTGCAATCGTTCTGTGCTTATTTGATGATGACCAGTTTGCCGGACTGACTACCGTACTCCGATTCCACCCGCCAGATGTAGATCCCGGACACCGCGGCCTGAGCGTTGCGTGTCACGAGGTCCCATGCGGTCCGTGAGGAGTAATCACTCAGCGAAGTCGGAATGGCCTCAGGCAGGTTTGGATCGACATGCTCGATCGTCCGGACCAAGTCGCCATCCAACGTATAGATCTTAATCGTGGCCTTTGGCGGCAGGTTGATAAACCAGATCCGGCGATCCTGTTCGGCGATACCTTGTTCGGTGCCGAATTTCTGTGGCGCTTCGAAACCCTGCTCAAAATAGCTGGTCGGCTGGCCACCGGGACCGTCGAACCGAATCTTGTACGGATTCGGGAACACGCTGACTTCGAGGTTTTCCTCCGTCACCACGTCGGCGCTGTAAATCGGAATGGCGAATTGAGTACAACCGGTGGTCCCCGGGCCACCCCCCGATTCCGACGGATCGAGACGCTGGAACGGGTTGCCAAAGTCCCATGCGGTGACCGAGACATACTGGCCCACAGACGCGTTCAGTTTCGGAATGCGTGCCTCGTAATAGCCGAACGTCAGCGTATCGCCGGTAAATGGATCAACGACGGTACTGTCTCCCAGCCGCTGAATGACATTCGTGACGGTGTTGCCGAACTCGTCGACAAATTCGTTCCCCTGATTGAAGCTCTGTTCAATGAACTTGAGCAGACGGACCTCTTGAAGGATACCGTCGACAAAGATGGAATCTTCGAAACTGCCGACCGTGTCGGATCGGAACGGATCGAGAATGTAGTTGTCCGGATCAAAGTTGGCGCCGTACTTCTCTTTCAGTGCCTCGGGACCGGCAGGCAGGCCGTCACGTACGAAGTCCGACGCGGCCGTGTCATAGACATATGTATTGTAGTCGATGACATCCCATGACGCCAACAGCGAGTACTGCTCGATGGTGTTGATGCGGCCGATGTAGAGACGGTACTCCTCGAAGTCCGGTTGACGGAGAATCGGGTCATTGCGCGTTTCGGGTTCACGCCCCGACCACCGGACAATGATTTCCGATGGCTGTGTTTCGACCTCAATAATAGGACACGGTGGCGCCTCCGGGCCGGCGAAGTCCGGCGCACCACCACCAAAGTTCGGACGTCCATCGTTGACCAGTGGACGGCGTGGGCCCGGTGGCGGACCCAGATCACCGGTGTAATACACCGTATCGCAGCCGTAGCTGATGCCATTGACCGTACTGTCACATCCGACGAGGTGGTATTCGCCGCGGTAACCGTCACCGTCGCTGTCAATGCCGGGGGCGTCATAAATCCAGCTGGACCACGACGCCGAAAAGATGAGGTCGTTGAAATCTAACTGCGCAAGGGACCCGGCTGGGTCTTCGCATTCGAACTGCTGATTGGGATCGGTATGGAAGTTGAAACCGCCCATAAAGGTCACCACAAACGGCACCGAATCCCCCGGGAAGACCGGATCGATCGTCGGACCCACGGACAACAGTTGGCGTGTATCGTCGCCATTGGCGACATCACAGCCGCCGGCCCGCGGCGGTGGGCGCCAGCCCTGCTCGGTCATGTCGACATTGGCGAAGAGCTGACCATAATCGCGCTCACCGTTGGTCATGACATAGTAGACATTGCGATCGCCTTCCGGGATGAAGCTGCCGGCCACACCGCCGGTCCGCGAACCAAGCTTCGTGGGTCCCCAGTCCTGCGCAACACCCAGCAACCACCAGTTGAATGAGAGGTCCTCAACCGGTGGCGCGTGGATGACGCGCATTCCCACCACACCACGGGGTGAAAAGCGCGGATACGAACCACCGATGGGATCGCCATCATTGTCCCCGACCCAAGCGACATTGACAAAATCGTTGCGGTCGAGCACCGCCTGGCTCGGACCATCGAGAAGAAAACCGGAGAAATCATCAGCGGAGCCGGTTGTACCATCGCTCGTTTCATCGTTGAAAACGTCCGCGTCCATATAGATGCCCATCGCCATCTTGGAGATCGGGCGGTCACCGATGTTCGTAATCCAATACTCAATGGTCACGAATTGGCGGGAAAACCGATCCGACCAGGCATACGAGTTCTGGCTGATTTCGATGTTCAGCGGACGGTGTGGACGCTGATCAACTTCATCAATGAAATTGCCAACGAAGGTGTCTGAAAACACGGCGTGAAACTGCTGCTGTGCTTTGGCATCCGGATCGAAGAACGGCGATGTCCGCAGACTCGACGATTCGCTAACAGTATCGTAGCCATGCCACTCGTCAATCTCCTGACTCTGCCCCAGTATCGAAATGGTGACCAGGGTGTCAGTTCCCACGATACCGCCCACGTACAGCCCACCCGCATACAGATACTCATTCCGCGTGCCGGCCGGGAACTGGAAGCTGGGTGAATAGGTGATGCCCAGCGCGTTGAGATCTTCGTCCTTTACAGGATTGGACGCATTCCCGATGCCGAGCAGACCGAAATTGGTCGGCGTGAACCACACCTGGCCAACGGAGTGCAGACGGTACTCATAGATCGGAAACGACACGGTGGGTTTGGACATATCAGACATGTACGACGGCGGCGTGGTGCCGGCGACACGTTCCCGAGCGCGCGCATCCGCCGTCTCAGGATGTACCACGAGCGCAGCCACACTGACGGCGACGATCACAACAATCATGAGGCAACGTACCCAATTGCCGCCTCTGCCAGTCCTCTGCATTGGCTCCTCCCTCACTACAATCTCATCAAAATAGTCAATGTCTCCGTCCGAAGCGGTTGCGGCTGCACATCTTGGCGCAAATCCGCCGGCCGATCGGCGCTGACCGCCTATTGTGCTACATTTATTACTTCAGAACAAGCCCGATATTCCCTCAAAAAGCCCGATTTCTACGAATTGTCAGCAATTCTGTGGACCTCGCGGGGGTCTTTATCTACTTGATAATCACGATCTTGCCCATTTGGGTGCCGAGCGGGGAGTCGACGCGGTAGATATAGATGCCCGAAACCACCGCCTGGGTGTTCCTGGTGACCAAGTCCCAGCCGACACGGGAGGAGTAGTCCGAGAGGAATGCCTGATTGGATCCGCCCTGTGACCAGTTGTGCTCGATCCGCCGGACAAGGTCCCCGTCCAGGGTGTAGATGCGGATGAGTGCCTCATGGGGCAAATTGATGAACCAGATGCGGCGGTCCTGCTCATCCGGCTCCAAACCGAGCCCCTGCTTCTCCGGTGCCTCGAAGCCCTCCTCGAAATACGTCGACCGCCGCCCGTCAGGCCGCTCGAAGGACGACTTATACGGGTTCGGATAGACTGATACGTTCAGTCCACTGTCCTCGACAACGTCGGCGGAGTAGATCGGAATGGCGAACTGGCTGCACGCGCCGGGGACCGATTCCAACGCCCCCAAACCCAGCGCGGCATCGCCGAAATCAAAGGCGGTCAGAGAGACGTGGAGACCGATCGATGGATTCAAATGCGGAATGCGGGCTTCGTACACCCCGTACGTCACGGTGTCGCTTTCCCCTTCGTACACCCGTTCATCAATCCGCTGGATGATGTTGTCTATCTCATAGCCGCCTTCAACATACCGATTCGGACGGTTGTTCTCGTAGGGTTCAAAGTAAGAGCAGCGAATTTCGGGAATTCCCGAGTCGTCATAGATCGTATCCCGATAACACACGAATGGCGACGGTACGGTGTAGCGCAAGGGGTCGAACGAGTCCCCGTAGAGTGATTGCAGTTGCTCGAGCGTGACCGGGTTGCCGTCCTGAACCCACCGACCCGGGGGTTCGTCATCGTAGACGTAGCGCACGAAATCGACGAGATCCCAACTGGCGATGAGTGAATACTGCTCGGCGGCATCCAAACGGCCCACGTACAACCGGTAGCCTTCGAAATCGTAGAGTTTGGACAACGGATCGCGCACGGTCTCGGTATTGATGCCGGTCCAGCGTACCACAATCTCACCGGGCCGTGTCTCGACGGAAAAGCCCTCCCCCACCATCGGGCACGGCGGTGATGCCGGTCCGGCCCGGTCGGGCGCTCCGCCGTAAACGACACATTCCTGTCCCGGCATGGGCGGCGGACCGAGATCGCCGGTGTAATAGATCGTGTCGCAATTCCAGCCGATGCCGAACACGTCGAAGCTGTCGCAGTCGGCGAGGTGGTACTCGCCCCGGTACCCGTCGCCATCCGAGTCCAGACCGGGCGTGTCGAAGATCCACGACGCCCAGGTCGATGCGAACACCAGATCGCTGACATCAAGTGAATTGACAAACGCCTGAGGATTGAAGCAGTCGAAGTTGGCGCCCGGTTGGGTGTGCAGTCCGTCACCGGCGCACATCGCATAGACAAACGGGACGGAATCGCCGGGCATCAACGGTTCACAGGCAGGACCGACCGACAGAACCGAACGTGTGTCCAGGCCATCGGCGACGTCGCAGTTGGTGTTGCGCAGCGGCGGCCGCCAGCCCTCATCGGTGTGGTCGGTCTCCGAGAGCAGTTGTCCATAGTCGACTTCCCCGTTGGTCATGACGTAGTAACGATTGCGATCACCGTCGGGAGCACCTAAGCCGCCACCGGTCGCCGGCAGGCGCGCTCCCTGCCGCACCGGCCCCCAATTCTGGCTTCCCCCACCCCCGGTCAGCCACCAGTTGAAACTGAAGTCTTCGACCGGCGGCGCCTGCAGAATGCGCAATCCGACCAGGCCGCGCGGCGAGAAGATCGGGAACGCGTTGCCGACCGGATCGCCATCGTTGTCGGCAATCCAGGCAATGTTCATCGGATCGCGATGGTTGCGGAGCTGCAAGTTCGGCGCACGGTCGATGAATCCGGATACGTCGTCCAGATACCCTGCAAGCTGCTGGGTGGTTGTCTCGTTGAACACATCGGCATCCATGAAGATCCCGAACGCCATCTTGTCAATCGCCCGTGAACCGATGTTTGTGATCCAATTCTCCACGATCACGAATTGACGCGAAAAATTGTCGGACCAGGCATAGGAATGCTGCGAGACTTCCACGTTCAGCGGTTGGTGTGGACGTCCTTCGATTTCATCGACCCCCGGCAAGATGAGCGTATCGCTGTAGCGCGCGAAGAACTGCTGCTCGGCCGTGGCGCCGGGAGAATAGTACAACGTGCCACGCAGGCTGGAGAGTTCGGTAATCGTATCGAAGCTATTCCACTCACCGACCGGACTGCTGGTCCCGTTGATGGGAAGACTGATCAGCGTGTCGGTTCCGACAATCCCGCCGATCCAAAGCCCACCGGCATACATGTAGTCATTGCGGGTGCCGGCCGGAAATTCAAACGACGGCGAGTAATTGATCGACAACAGATCGCGGTCCTTCTCGGCGACGCGATTGCCGTTTTCGGTACCGATCAGACCGTAGTTGGTAAGCGCAACCCAGACCTGTCCGACCGAATGCAGCCGGGTTTCATAGATGGGGAACGCCGCCGCAGTCAAGGACTGACGATGGTGCGTTTGGGGTGGCCGGTCCCAGCGTTCAACCGGGCGGGTGTGCCCCGCGCTGACGAACGTCACGGTCACAACGCATGCGCCGATCAGCTCGAGCATGATCCGTCTCATGACGAACCGTGGCATTCTGTGCCGCACGCGTCTCATTTCAAACGAATATGCCATCGGTCAAGGTGTGGGTCAATTTCGGACCGGCAATGACAGTCTCTCGCTCTGTCCCGGTGAGCCGGACCCGGCGCCGGTGAGGGGCGCCAGTGAGATTACCGCTGAGAGATGATTGTATTCCCGAAACGATGATGTTCGCAGTAGAACTCCGGGCGGTGGATCGCTTTCAGGGTGAACATCCATCTGCAGGGGCAGACCTGTGGAGGGTATCCCACAAGTGGACGAACCTTCTCCATCGACCATCAATCAGTGTAGGGACACGGCGTGCCGTGTCCGCACGTCACCCCTAACACCTTCTTTCCCATTGGGCACGGCAGGCCGTGCCTTTACAGATCGTAGGGGTACACCTATGTGTGCGTCCTCCCGCGCAACTTACGCGACATCCTCTGTGTGTCTGCCCCAGACATCGGGAAATCGCATCATGAATAGAAACTTGTGGGACAACCTCTTCCTGTCTACACTTTCGGCGAAGCCGACCACGGTTCTTCAACTCACCCTGACGCCCGGTACACCGTTTCGTCGCGCCTGCGGCGCTGTTGAGCGCAAGACTGCCGTCATTTGATAATCACAATCTTCCCCATCTGGGACCCGAGCGGCGAATCGATGCGGTAGATGTAGATTCCGGAGACAACGGCCTGCGTGTTGCGCGTGACCAAATCCCAGGCCGTGCGCGATGAATAGTCGGTGTACGAGTGACTCCCCACCGGTCGCGGCCACTGGTGCTCGATGGTGCGGACCAGATCGCCATCGAGCGTATAGATGCGAATGGTCGCCTCGTGCGGCAGATTGATGAACCAGATGCGGCGATCCTGCTCGATCAGTTCGCCCGGCCGGCCGCCCTTCTCCGGCGCCTCGAATCCTTCGTCGTAGTAGGTCGTGCGTTGGCCGGCCGCGTTGGTGTACGAAATGCGATACGGATTCGGGTATACGCTCACGCCCAGTCCTTCTTCTTCGACGATGCCGGCGTTGTAAATCGGCACAGCCAGTTCCGCACAGGTACCGGGCTGCGACTCCAGTGGATCGAGATTGAATCGGTCGTTGCCGCGATCGACCGCCGTGACCGAAACGTACAGATTGTCTGATGGATTCAGATCGGTCAGGTGCGCTTCGTAGACGCCGAACGTGAGCGTGTCACCATTCGTGACAATAGTCGAATCGTCAACTTTTTGAATGATGTTGACCTGTTCAACACCGTCTTCCGTGTAGACATTCCCGCGATTCTCACCGATCAATTCGAAATACGAGCGGCGCTCGACCGTCCGGCCGCGAATGTTAACCGTATCGATCAGGGCCTGTTCCCATTCGGGGATTGTATACTCATTCGGGTCGAAGTTCTCTCCGTACACCTCGCGCAAGCCCGCCAGCGTTGACAGCGTATCCTCGGCACGAAACCGGCGGGAGGCGGTCCAATGGCGGCGGTAGTTCATCTGATCCCAGGTGGCCAGCAGCGAGTAGTTGTCGGGGACATTGACCTTACTGACGTACAGACGGTAGCCCTCGAAATCGTATTCGCCGGTCAACGGATCGGGAACCGTTTCGCTCCGCCGTCCACTCCATTGGATGTGGAATTCATGCGGACGGGTCTCGATGTGCAGATCGACCCCCGGGACGGGACAGTCCGGCGGAATCGGTCCCACAAAATCAGGGGCGCCGTTGAAGGATTGGCACCGTGTATCCCGGTTGGGTGTCGGCCCCAGATCGCCGGTGTAGAATGTCGGGACATTGCCAGACCGGCGCGACTCACCCCGATAACCATCGCCATCGGTGTCGATACCGGGTGTGTCGTACAGCCACGCTGCCCACACCGCGGCGGTGCCGAGATCAGTGAAATCGAGCGCATTGAGATACGGATAGGGACTGTGACAATTAAACGCGCGATTGGGATCGGTGTGGACATCATTGCCACCGATAATCGCATAAACGAACGGAACCGAATCACCGGGGAATAACGGTTCGCACGCGGGCCCCACTGACAACACGAAGCGGGCATCGGTACCATCGGCGAAATCACAAGCGCCGCTGCCGGGTGGTGGACGCCAGCCCTGGGCGGTGTTATCAAGATTCGAAAGCGGCTGTGCGTAGTCGATTTCGCCGTTGGTGAGCATGTAGTACAGATTGCGGTCGCCCTGCGGTGACCCCAGTCCCCCATAGACGCGCGGGGTCCGCGAATTTTGTTTCACCGGTCCCCAATCGTAGCGGGCCGATCCGCCCACCCACCAGTTGTAACTGAGTTTCTTCACCGGCGGCGCGTGGAGGATTCTGACTCCCATGACGCCGCGCGGCGAGAAGAACGGGTAGACGCCACCGACTGGATCGCCATCGTTGTCAGTGATCCAGGCCGTGCTGACGCGATCATGAACCGTTTCGGGATCGGTGACGCTGGGTGTCCACTCGTAGAACCCGGTCAAATCATCAAGCGGACCGAAGTCGACATCGCCGTCGACCTGGTTGTAGACATCGGCATCAACAAACACGCCCATTGCCAATCCGGAGATTGGGCGATCGCCGATGTTTCGTATCCAGGATTCCACGATCACAAACTGACGCGCCACCCGGCTGGACCATGCGTACGATCGTTGCGACACCTCGATGTTCAGTGGTTTGTGCTGCCGGCCTTCGATTTCGTCGATGGCCCCGGTGATCATGGTGTCGGAGAATCGCACATAGAACTGTTGCTCTGCCTTGGCATCGGGATCGTAGAATTGCGACCCTTTGACCGACGATGATTCGACGGTTGAATCGAACGAGTTCAGCTCATTGAATAGCACATTGGTTTGCC
>WJJR01000161.1 GCA_014729565.1 Candidatus Zixiibacteriota bacterium
GATAGGTGCTGTAGGCGCCCATCTCGTGGGCATCGACGACCATCTGCGGATTCCAGTGGAGAATGAGATCGGCACGCGCTTGTGATTCCGGATGCACCAATGGCAACCAATCGCGATTCAAGTCGAACAGATAATGATTCGACCGTCCGTACGGCCACACACCACCGTGGGAGAGGCTTTGCGCATCGGTATTGGGAACCACGCCGGCCATTGAAAAGACCTGGGCCAAATACCGTTCGCGACCGTCGGGATTCTCAGTTGGGTCGATCAGGATCAGGACGCTGTCCAGAATTGTCGTGATCTCCGGATCACTGCGCGCCGCCAGTTGGTAGGTGACCCAGCACGCCGCATCGACACCCGACAGTTCATCGCCGTGAATGGAATAGCCGAGCCAGGCGATGGCCGGTGAGTTTCCGATGATGTGGTTTGCCTCCACGGCGCCTTCTACGCCAGTCTGCATACCATTCGCTAATTGTGCAATGTCCTCGCGAAGTCTCTCGGCGTTCTGAACATTCTCCGGCGTACCGATGGTGAGGTAGTACAACGCCCGCCCTTCATGCGTACGTCCGAACGGTGTCATGATGACGCGCGGCGATGCATCGGCAACCGCCTGCAAATACGTGACCATCTCGTGGTAGCGCACCGGACGCGATCCCAGATCGAAACCGAGCACCGAGACCGGCGTCGGGATGGCCGCGTCGTAGGTGATATTGTCGAAGTAGGCGTTCACTGAACCACCGTGGCGATAGGGGGCCAGTTCGGTGGCATCGAATGCGAAACCGGACGTGGCTGTCATCAAGACGGTGATTGCGACGGCCCACATCGCGACGCGCACCACGCGCGACCGTCCCGGAATCACTCTGTGTTCAGCCGTCATACATCTCCTCCTGGTGGAATCATCCGTGTGCGGTGACAAGGTCAAGCTGGAAATATGCAGGGTGGGGCACGGCAATGCAATGCGTGACCGAGCCGTGTTGTCGAAATCAGCGGCCGCACCGCCAACCCCGAAGTGCAGCATTTGCACAGGTGCACAAACTTCACTCAATCGCTCCCCGCTGACGCACGACCCGATGCAGCGATGGACGGACACTCCCGATCCCGACTAGAGGGCGTCAGCTGTAGCATTCAGCGGCGCCGAATACAACAGGGGAGGGCATCATGCGGATTATTGCGCTGCTGGCAGCCGTATCGGTTGTCATTTACGCAACACCAGTTCGGAGTTTTCATGAGCCCGGCACCTCCCCATGCAGCGGCTGCCACTTATCTGACTCGCAGCCGGAAGAACCTGGTTCCCCTGACAATCCCTCTATGCTGAAGCGGCAAACGGCGTCGGATGTTTGCCTGAGTTGTCATGCGACGGACAACGGTGCGGTCTTTGCGCACGATGTTCGCCATCCGGCTCCGGAACGCGGGGGAGGTAACTTCATCTACTTGCTGGAAGATAATCTGAATGATACACGCAATGGCGAAAGCCGCGGCAACTGGATTCCGGGCGACGCGGCGGGGCACAACATCAACGCACCGGAGCATGGTCTGCGAACCGACGCCACGTTGATCACATCACCCGGTGGTGATTATCCTTCGCACCTGATGAGCTGCACCAGTTGCCACGATCCGCACGGCAACGACAACTTTCGAATGCTGCGCGGTGCCGGGGCGGTCGACGACAACGGGTTCACCTTCGCCTACAAGGCGCCCGTGGCCGACGGCATCAGTCTCACCATCAGTCCTGAATCCAACGCCAATCACACCGCGTACCGCAGCGGCATGAGTGAATGGTGCGCCAATTGCCACGGTGATTTCCACAACACCAGTTACCCCGGTGTTCGCAAACATCCGACCGGGGTCAAGCTGGGTGTGGCTGTCGCCTCAGCGTACAACGCCTACAACGGCTCCGCCGATCCACATGGTGGCATGCAAAGTGTCGCATACCTGGCACAGGTACCGTTCGAGGATCCAGGCCCGTCACATACGATCTCATCCACCGCCGGTCCGAGTGCATCATCGAAAGTGATGTGTCTATCGTGTCACCGTGCGCACGCCTCGAGTGCGCCGGATGCCGGACGGTGGGATTTCAATGTGACCTTCCTCGATGACGACGCCCGCGAGTCCGGATCGCAGCCATTAGCCAATCCCTATGGTGCAGGTCAACGATCGTTATGCAACAAATGCCATATCAAGGATGACGGCGACAGCAGATTGGTCGTGTCACCGGAGTAGAAACTGTCGGACCGCCGAGCCTCAGCTCGGCGCAGGAATCGGTGGCAAGTGCGGTCGTGCGCCAAACCACCAGGGCGCTCGTGGCGACATTCCCGTCTGCCGTGGTGCCCCACCGCTTGCGGTCTGTTGACAAAGTGGTAGACGTCACCGTGATCGCGTATCGACGAGATAATCACTTGTAGGGGCGTACGGAGTACGCCCGGTCTCCGTGACAGTTACGCGCACAGGGCGTATTCAATACGTCCCTACGACAACACGCAAACGGAAATGCCGCAGCTTTTTCAACACGCCCCAAGCGGATGGGCACCACGATCTCAGCAATTATTTCTCCGCCGTCGTCTTTGCACCAAACGTCTTATACAATGATGGCAGCACAAACAACGTCAGCAGCATCGACGACAGAATCCCGCCGACGACAACCGATGCCAATGGCCGTTGCACTTCGGCGCCGACGCCGGTGGAGATCGCCATTGGAATAAATCCGAACGACATTACTAATGCGGTCATGAGTACCGGGCGCAACCGCTCGACAGCGCTCTCGCGCACCGCTTGATGCAGTACGTCGCCCTGGTGCAGCCGGCGTTTGATGGCCGAGACCAAGACCAATCCATTCAGGACCGCAATGCCTGACAGCGCCACAAAGCCAACTCCTGCCGAAATGGAAAACGGCATGCCGCGCAGCGCCAGCGTGGCAATACCACCAACAACCGCGAGCGGGACACCAGTAAAGATGAGTAGCGCATCGCGGAAGGAACGATAGGTCCAGTACAACAACGCGAAGATCAGCGTGAGTGCAATCGGTACGACAATCGCCAGTCGCATGCGCGCGCGTTCGAGATTCTCGAACTGGCCGCCGTAGCGTACAAAGTACCCCGCCGGCATGTTGATCTCGTTGGTGATGCGCTCCTGCAATTCGTCGACGAACGTGCCGACATCGCGGCCACGCACATTACTTTGTACGACGATGCGCCGCTTGCTCCACTCGCGGGTGATCGTGGCCGGGCCGCTCGACGATAACGGCAGCGTTACCTGGTCGAGTGACACAATCGGTCCCGTCCGGGACGGCAGCGTGATGCGCGAGATGTCTTCCGGGGAGCCGCGGTAGTCTTCGTCAAACCACAACGCCAGATCGAATCGTTTCTGTCCTTCGAAGACCTCTCCGACATGCAGTCCGCCGAGACTTTCGATATGATCCAGCACTTCGCGTGCGGACAGACCGTAGCGGGCCAGGCGGTCGCGGTCCAGTGATAGTTCCAGTTCGGGTTGACCGGTCAATTGCTCAATGGAAACATCCGCTGCGCCCTCTACAGACTCGGTGAGAGTGGCTACGTGCTCCGCCAGGCGCTCCAGTTCACGCAAGTCGTCGCCAAAGATCTTAATACCGACGTCACTGCGGATACCGGCGATCATCTCGTTGATTCGCATTTCGATTGGCTGGGTAAATATGCGATTCATTCCCGGAAGATCGGAGAGTTCCGCGTCGATCTGCGAGACCAACTCGGCCTGTGACTCGGCTTTCGTCCACTGGCTGCGCGGATGCAATGTCATAAAGACATCGGATACCTCAAGACCCATCGGATCGGTCGCCAATTCCGCGGTACCGGTACGCGTCCAAACGTGTTCGACTTCATCGGGAAACGCGTCGATGATGATCTGCTCAACCTGTGTTCCGTGGGCGACCGATTCATCAAGCGAGACGCCGGCAAGGCGAACCAGGTTGATGACAATCGATCCTTCCGACAGACGAGGCACGAACTCCGCACCGAGCCGTGTAAATAGCAGCAGTCCGCCGATGACCAATATCAATGCCCCGGTGATCACGAGGCGCGCGTGTTTGAGTGCACGGTCGAGCACGACGCGGTAGCCATTGCGCAGCGCGTCGAGCCAGCGTGGGTTGTATTCGCGAATCCCGCGCCCAAGGAATGTCGATACCAGCGCCGGAATGACACTGAACGACAGGATCAGCGATCCCAACACAACCAGCACAACGGTAATGGCCATCGGCCGAAACAGCTTCCCTTCGACACCCTGCAACGTGAGCACCGGGAGGTAAACGATGATGATGATCAACTCGCCGAACAACGTCGGCTTGCGCACCTCCATGATGGCGCTGTGGATCACGTCGAAGACCGACCGTTGACCGTCACTTTCCGACAACCGACGAACGGTGTTTTCCACCTGAATGACCGCGTTGTCGACGGCCAGTCCGAAATCGATTGCGCCGAGACTCATCAGGCTTCCGGCAATACCGAGACGCGACATCATGTCGAAGGCAAATAACATTGACAACGGAATGGCTGAGGCAACGATTAGTCCGGCGCGCAGATTGCCGAGGAAAATGAACAGAATCGCAATCACCAGCAGGGCGCCGAAAATGAGATTTGCCTGAACCGTGTGGAGCACCTCTGCGACCATGTTTGTACGCTGGTAGACGGGGAAGGTCTCGACGCCCTCCGGCAATGTCTGCTGAATCTCCTCCAGCCGTTCGGCCAGATCCTCGGTGACCTCACCGGGATTTTCGCCCACGAGGATGAACCCCAATCCCAGAACGACTTCACCGGTGCCATCGTAGGTGGCGGCGCCGCGGCGGATCTTGTGTCCGATGGCGACGTCGGCGACGTCGTGGATGTGAATGGGTGTGTCCTCCCGGGTGGCGACGACAATCTCCTCGATCTGCCGGACATTGGTGACGATTCCGATTCCCCGCACCAACACCTGCTCGCCACCGCGCACCATTTGTCCACCGGAGACATTGCCGATGTTCTCCTGGAGAACATCAACCACATCGCTGAGGGAAATCCCGTAGCGAGTCAGTCGGTACGGATCGACGACAACTTGATACTGTCGTTCGAAACCGCCCCAACTGTTCACTTCGGCGACACCGGGAATGGACTGCATCTGCGGTTTAATGATCCAATCCTGCACCGTGCGTGCGTGGGTGGGATCATCCGACCGGCTGAGAACGATGTAATGGAACACTTCACCCAGGCCGGTGGAAATGGGACCCAGTTCCGGCGCCGGCACGCCTTCCGGCAGATCAATTGAAATCAGGCGCTCCGACGTTTGCTGGCGTGCCAGGTAGAGGTCGACATCGTCCTCGAAGAGAAGTGTCACTTGCGCGAGGCCGTATTTTGTCACCGAACGCACTTCGGTGAGCCCCGACAGACCGGCCAATTCGCGTTCGATCGGATAGGTCATCTGGCGCTCGATTTCGACCGGCGCCCAGCCCTCGGCCGCGACATTGACCTGCACCATCACCGGCGTGGTGTCGGGGAAAGCGTCAAACGGCAACTGCACCAACGCCAGAATGCCAACGACCACCAACAACAATGCGGCGAACAGAATCAACCCGCGGTTGCGGATGGTGAAATCAATTAACCGATGGATCGCCGAATTCTCTTGTGCTGCCGGTCCGGACTCCAGCGGTGCGCTCACGAAGACGCGTCCAGGCCGCAGCACCCGGCGCCGATGCTGCCTTTCTTCAATTCGGTCTTGAGCAGAAAGCTGCCGTTCACGGCGATCTTGTCACCCGGCGACAGTCCGCTGACGACGCGATAGTGGTCATTGTCCAGGCGTGCAACCTCGACCTTGCGTGGATAGAATCGGTCGGGCGTGTCCATCACGAAGACGACGTTGCAGCAGCCTTCCCATTGTACCGCATCCTTGGAGATAATGGTTGCCGACCGGGTCAGGTCGTCACTCAGTCTCATCTGGCCAAACTCATGAGCACGCAGACGATGTGTTCCATTCTGTGGTTTCATTCGGACAATGCCGGTCCGCGTGTGCGGATCGAGAAACTGTGAGATCCACGTTACTGTACCGACCACCGGATTCGTGCTTCCGGCGTCGGACTGGAAGACGACTTGCTGACCCGGACGCACACGGTTCAAGTCGCGTTCGTGAACGCTGGCCTCGACCCAGATCTCTTCGGGATTGCCGATGGTGACGAGCCGTACGCCCGGATCCAAAATCGACCCCAGGTCGGCAGGACGCTCGAGCACGGTGCCCGACACCGGAGCACGCAATTGAAACGTGCTGGATACCAGGCGATGGTCGCGCAGCACTTCCAGATCGACATCGGCCATACCGGCGAGGCGCAACTGGCTTTCCTTTTGAATTGCTCGACCTTCGCTGGCAATCGCATCGGCGATGGCGCGATCATAACTCGCGGAGTCGATTAATCCGCGGGCCATGAGTGTTTCGGCACGAGCACGCTCGCGCTTGTGAACATGCCAGTCGCTCCACGCTTCCAGATACTCCCCTTGCAGGGCGGCCATCTCCGGTGATTCGACTTGGGCCAGGGGCGTGCCTTGCTGTACAAAATCGCCCGGCTCGACCAGCCATTGACGAATCGTGATCGGCAACGTGGACGACATGTAGGTCGTGGCCGTTTGGTCAAACTCCACCTCGGCCGGCGCTTCAAAGGGGTGCGCGAGTGGCGCGGTCGTGACCGGTTGGACCGTGATCCCGGCGCGCTGCAAAGTCTCCACCGACGCGAATTGGATAATGGCGCCGTCGGTCGGACACTGCGGCTCGGCAGATTCAAACGACACCGCAATGCCCGGATACGGGGCGGACGTCGACTGGCGTGCGGGATCGATTTCCGTTGCGTCCGCCGTTCGCAGCAAACCGCTTTGGGATTGCCCCGTGCCGTGATCACACAATTCACACTGTGATTCGGGGACGTTGTGCCCGGCGCACCAATCATTAATGGCTTTGAAATGAGCAACGAGATCGGGGTTGCAGCGCGCGCACTGAGCACGGGCGACACCATGCGGTTCACACACCGCTGCTTCGCCGTGCACTTTGCCAAATCCGCACAGCTCACACTGCGATTCGGGGACGTCATGTCCGGCACACCAGTCATTGATGGCCTTGAAGTGTGCAGTCAAGTCGGGATTGCAGCGTGCGCATCGGGATTGGGTGATGCCATGCGGCTCGCACACGGTGGGGTCTTCGTGTACTGCGCCGAACCCGCACAATTCGCATTGTGATTCGGGGACGTTATGGCTCGCGCACCAGTCACCACTCTCCTTAAACTGCGGGATCAGATCGGGATTGCAGCGCGTGCACTCGTCGGCGGCGATGCCATGCGGAATGCACGTTGTGCTTGTTGTTGATATAATGTCGTCTGCCGGCTGAGCCTGCTCTGGCCCGGAACCGCCGGACCACAGCAACCGCCCCGACAGGGCGCCGATGATGAATATCGCCACGAAGGTGGCAATCGACTTCCAACGCATGTGTCCTCCTCGCGGATGAAATGGCCCGCGATGATGCGTGTTCAACGTGATCACGATGCAGCCGTTGCGGAGACAACGGTGCGTGATGACGTGTGTTTTGACGCTAGGATGGAAACGGGTGTTACGCGTTCAACATGCGCGGAGGACGGAACAAATCATCGACCCGATCAGCCGGTTCGGGATCAAACTCGGTGCTTTCGATGCGATTGGCTGTGCTTGGCTGAGGTAGAGCGACCACGGTCGGGGAGAGCCCCCACAGTCCACAAGCGCATCGGCAATGCCCCAACTGCTCACAAGGCTCGTCCTGGCTGCGGTCCTCGCAACAGTGCGATTCGGCCACGACGGCCAGGGAGCTCAAAATCAGGCAGACATACCCAATCAACGCCGCGGTGGCGAGGAGTCTGGACCTGAGTGATCGTGAGTGCATCATCATGACATGACTATCTGATCGTACTCTGTGGTCTTATACGCAGATCATCGACATTTTTTGCCCGGAAATGCAGGGAGGCCCTAAGATCGTTTGGAGTGGACTGCCGATGCCACACAGGCGGTTAGCAGCTCGGCTATTTCTTTGTCCTTCAGTCGATTACGTGCGAACGACTGCCACGTCTGGAAGTGGAGCGCATGGTCCAGCAGGGCAGTGAGCATCCTCCGGCTCGATTTGCCCGGATTCCAGGCCGCCAAGAGATCATCTCGAATCGCCGCCAAATACTGATGAAAGCGGGCCATCGGCTCGGCCAAGGCGGGGACATCGTCGAGATCACGATACGATGACACCCACATCGGCTCGGTTGCACGATAATATGAGGCGAAGGATTCCAGCGCCGCTTTGGTCCGTTCTCGCGGGTCGACGATTTCTGACCAATCCTCCGCATTCGGCGGCGGATTGAGGGTGAGCCAGTGCGCGGTGCAGGCCTGAAAGAGGGCGGCCTCATCCGGGAAATGACGGTACACAGTCAGCCGCTCCACCCCGGCCCGTTCGGCGATCGCGCTGATGGTCGTCCGTGCGCCACCGATCTCCTCATGTAACTCCATGGTCGCCTTGATGATCCGCGCCCGGGTCTGGTTGATCCGTTCGCGGCGACGCCCCATGCTGTATTTCCGCTTCTGGGCCATACTGGGTCTCTCAACAAAATCTGATAAAAATCATCCTTCAACGCAACCGAATCGGACCGGCTTTCGTAATTAAGTCAACACTACTGTTTACGCAATATGTTTGCGGATGTTGTAACGAAAGGAGCACGAGGATGAACGGACCACGGATGCACGAACCACGCAAGATCGCCGGCGATACCTGGATTCTGCCGGCCAGTCTGCCGGTGCCGGGTGCGGGACTGCTGTCGGTCAACGCATACCTGATTGATGGTCGTGAACCAATTCTGATCGATACCGGGATGCTGGGCCTGCGCGACGATTTCATGCGTGCTGTGCGGTCGGTCATCGCGCCGGCAGAGTTGCGTTGGATCTGGATCACGCACGCCGATCCGGACCATGTCGGTAATCTGATGCCGATTCTCGCAGAAGCGCCACAGGCGCGTGTTGTGACCAGCTTTCTCGGATTCGGCAAACTCGGTTTGCTTGGGCACGACATCCCGAACGTGCATCTACTGAATCCCGGTCAGACCCTCGATGCCGGCGGCCGCACGTTGGTATCGGTTGCGCCGCCGGCGTTTGATGCACCCGAGACCGCCGGCGCGTTCGATCCCGACACGCAGTTTTTCTTCAGCGCCGATTGCTTCGGGGCGTTGCTGCATGAGCCCGCCGAATCGGCGATGGATATCGCACCCGACACACTGCGCGAGGGACTGGTGACCTGGTCGACAGTTGACTCACCGTGGTTACATCGGATCGATCACAAAGCGTTCGATCAGTCACTGGCAGCGGTACGTGACCTCAATCCCAAAGCAATCCTCAGCGGCCATTTGCCGCCGGCGTTCGGGATGACCGACACGTTGCTTGCGCATCTCGCCGCCGCGCCGAATGCACAGCCGTTTGTCGGTCCCGATCAGGACGCATTCGAACAGATGATGGCGGGAATGTTGACAGAGAACGCATAGATGTAGGAGAGCACCATGACAACACAAGCAATCCTGGAACGGAACAAAGACGTTGTCCGCCGCTTCTTCAACGGCACACACAGTGGCCAACTCGACGTGATCGACGAAACCGTATCGCCCGACATCGTCACCCACGGTTTCCCCGGTCACAATCCCGACAGCCTTGCATCGTACCGCGCGTTCTTCGAATCACTCGGTAACGCGTTCGCGAATCTGGAATCGGATATCGATGACATGACGGCTGAGGAGGATCGTGTGGATGTACGTTTCACCGTGCGCGGCACACACGTCGGCGAATACCTCGGCATTCCCGCCACCGGTCGCCATGTCGATTTCACCGGAATGGTTCAATATCGTTTGGAAAACAGTAAGATCGCCGAGACCTGGCTGTTCCCGGACAACATTACGATCATGCAGCAGTTGGGTGTCTTACCGGAACCGGAAGTCGTGTAGAGTGGGTGCTTTGCACCCACCATCAGAAGCTGCGAAGGAGCGAAAGTGGTGTCGCCCTTGCAGGGCTCTTCGTTGTCAATGTTCTTCGATCACCGGACTTGTGGGCCTGTTGAAGAAACCTCACGACGTCAGGTGCCCATCAATTGTAGGGGCGTATTGTATACGCCCTTCGCGCGTAACCGCTACGGAGCGAGGGCGTATGCAATACGCCCCTACGCCTGAACATTAATTGATGATAGAGTTTGCCATCCTGGTAGACTTTTTCAACAGGCCCTTATGCCCGGTGCTACGTTGTATCGCACGAAGGTGGGTGCAAAGCACCCACCCTACATTTTATGCCGCTTCGGCGTTGTCCACCGCCGCCGCCAACTGCTCGGCGCGCGACCGGATTTCCCAGTCGTTGTGTTCGAGCAGACGGCTCAGTTCAAAACGGATCGCCTGCGACGGCAACGTCAGACGGTACCGTCCGTTGCCGTCGTTTTCGATCAGGCTCTCGGCGGTGTGTCCGGCCTGCGACAGTTCGCGCCGCAGTTGGTACAGATACTTGATTTGATTTTCGCCGGCTTCGATGTCGGTTTTGGCAATCCATCCGTCTCGGGTGAGATACCGCGCGGTCGCCAGCGCCAGCAGATACTTGAAGCTTTTCAGACGCAGCGTCAGGGGACGGCCCGCCAGTTCAACCGCCATCCGCGCCCGGCAGGGGGCGCCGCTCAAATGCAGAATTGGTGACATGATATCCTCCTTTGCCCGTTTTGTATTTTTGCGTGGTGCGGTATGACCACGGGTGTGTGTCGTGTCGTGTGATTCGGTCCACTCACGGCAGCGCCGTACGATGTCGTTGACAATGTCAGGCGGGGCAATGCCCGCCAGGTCGGCGGCGCGACGTGTGGCGATGGTCGACGGGTCGCTCCATCCGCGCGCGATCAGATCGAGCAACGTTTGCCGCGGCACCAATCGTCCGAGCGCATCAACCAACGGTTCCGCGTCGGCGCGCAACCCGTGTCCGATTTCAAACGCCGCCCGATGGCAGTCGCGCACAAACCGCCGGGCATCCGGTACCGTTTCCGCCAGCGCCGCCGCCGCATCGAGCAGCCACGCCAGCATGTCGGCGACCGGTTCGAGACGTCCCACCGGCAGACGGTAATCCTGTTCGAGATGGCGTGTCGACGTGCCCGCCGCCCAATCGTCGAGCACCAGCGCGGTCAGCATCGCGCGTGTTTGCGCGTTGTCGTTGGGAATGTGCGCGGTGATGCACGATGGGTCATCGGCGAACCGTCGCACAATCGATTCATCGAATCCCTCGCCGAACCGGCGCCGCCATTCGCTTGCGATCATGTTGCCGTTGTGATGGGATTGCCGATACGGTGCATTGTTCGACCACCACAACCGCGCATCGGCGGCTTCGGGAAGTGTCGAAAGAAACGCGGTCCACAACGCCGGATCGAAATCGTTGCACGTCTCCCACGTTTGCGTGATCGCAATCGCCGACGCCACCGACAGTCCCGCTGCGGCGGTTTTTGATCCGCGCGGTGTCGGCACCAGATGCCCGCTCGCGTCGACTTGCAGCATGCCGGTGTTGACCAGTTGAGCGGCGGCATCCTTGTAGGGGTGCGCACCTCGGTTCCTCTCGGTACAAGCGGATGTGCGCCCGTCACGACTCATTGTTGTCATTCCCGCGAAAGCGGGAATCCATTTTTGCTTTGTCATCCCCGTTTCATTTGTCATCCCCGCGAAAGCGGGGATCCAGCGTCTTTTCTGCGAGCGAGGTAGGGGGGTACATCCGTGCGCCCCTACGGTTGCGCGCGCTGATAAAGAATGAATTGTCCCGCATTCCCCAAACGGCGACCGCTCTGCCAACACGTCGGCTTCATCTGCCGACCGCACCAATCCCGCAACCACCCAGTTCAGCAAGCGTTGCAGAGGGGCGAAGGCCGGCGGGGCGCCGTACGCGGCGGCATCCGTGTGTCCGGGCTCAGGCGCAATGTAGGTCTGCCACAGCAGATCGGCTTCGCAGGGGGTGCGTCCCCAGAGAATGCCGCGCCCGATGGGATGGTGCGACGATGACTTGGGGGGGACAGTCGTGGCCGTCACTCCCAAACGCCCGGCGCGCCCCGCCATACCTTCGAATTCCAAACGGTCCAGTGGGATCGGAACCAGACGGCCCGCGTGCGGACCGGTTGTATACTTTTGCGCATCGATAAACACCGTCGTCGCCGGCAAATTCACACCCCACGCCAGTGTGCCGGTACAGAACACCACGTTGACCTGTCCGGCGGTAAACAGCGATTCGACGAGTGCGCGTTGATGCGGTGTCAGATCGGCGTGATGCACACCGACACCGCGTGCCAGCCACTGCACAAGTGACGGCGCCAGGGACGGTCCGCTGTGCAGACGCCACTCGTCGTCGTCGCTCAACTCAAACGTGGTGTCGCGACGGTCGGCGAGCAGTTGCGCGCGACGGTGGCATTCGGCTTTCGACGGGCAGAACACCAGCACCCGTTCGCCGCGTGACGCCAGCGTGTCGAGCAACGCCGCCGGCTGTTCGGTGTCGGAGAGATGATCGTTCCACGGCAATGCTTCATCGCCGACCGTGGTCGAATTGTGTTCGCGAAAATGAAACCGTCCGTTGTTGAGCACGCCCAAACGCAGTTCGACCGGACGGCGATGGACGCGTTGCACCGACGCGTTCAGGTACTGCGCCAACAGTTCGGCCTGCGGCAGGCGCGCCGCCAGCAGCAGCATGCGCGGCGCCTGCGCGACATTCGCCAGCGTGTCGAACAGATGCGCGACCACCGGCCCGCGTTTGGGATCAAGCAACAGTTGCGGTTCATCGAAGACGATCAAATCAACGGCGGTGAGTAAATCCAGATGTGTCAGTAAGAGATTTTGCCATTTTTCATACACGGTCACGGCAATATCAAACGCGCCCCGTCGCAGGAGACCGTCGGCCCCACGGTTGTCGCGGGTCGACACCACAACACGAAATCCCAACGGCCCGAAGACGGTGCGCAGGTGATCGTACTTCTGCATTGTCAACGCTTTCAGCGGCGCGACATACACCGCCTTGCGACGGCGCGTGAGCGC
>WJJR01000162.1 GCA_014729565.1 Candidatus Zixiibacteriota bacterium
GAATCCGCCCGGATTCAAAAAGGAGCACCCCCAGCGCAGTGATTCATCCCAATCGGTGACCGCTTTGATCGACAGCCAATTGAACTTTCCGGATTCCGGATGAAGTTCATGATGCTCCGGCGATACGCGGCGATGAACCACAGAGATATTGTGAAGGCCGAGTTCCTCAACGGTTCGTTCCAGGAAATAGGCTTTCTTGGCGACTGATTCAGCGAGGACGAAATGGATGTTGGGACGAAAGATGGCGATGGGGATCGCCGGGAAGCCGCCGCCCGACCCGATATCCAGCCACCACTGATGGTGGCCGTCGGGGATCACGGAGAGCGCGGCAACTGAGATGAGGAACTGACGGGTGACTTCGATCGGTTGGTCGCCGCGGCGCGAAATCAGGTTGATCCGGTGGTTGGCGTTGAGGATGGAGGTGCAGTAACGTTCGACACACGTCATCGTGTCAGAACTAATCCGTTCAATTCCAGTGGCTTCCGAGATGAGTCCGGGAGACAGTTTCACGTGAAACAACCCTCTGCGCACCTATGGTCGTACAAATGGCGACAAATGTCAATGTCACCTTGTCAACACAGTGACGTTTCACGTGAAACATCGGTCCGTGACAATATGACGGTCTAAGGGGTGGGCTCTTTGCTGGCCGCTGCCCCGCTTCCGCTTCGCAACAGAACCATGAGGATAGAAACGTCGGCCGAGGTGATCCCGGGAATACGCGAGGCCTGGCCCAGGGTGCGTGGCTGAATCCGCGCAAACTTCTCGCGTGCCTCATGGCGAAGTCCGGGTATTGAATCGTAGGTGAATTCTGCCGGTATCCGTTGCGATTCCATACGACGGAAGGTTTCAATCTGACGCCGTTGGCGCTCGATATAACCGCCATACTTAATAGCAACTTCCACTGCTTCACGGACATCTCGGTCCAGATCCGGTAGGTCGGCGCCATACGCGACCAAATCACCGAAACCAACACCCGGTATGCGCAGCAGCTCGGCCACAGTCGCGCCACCCTGACGCTTCAGTCCATCGTACGGTATCTGACTCGGCGGGACATTGATCCGCCCGAACGATTCGATCTGATGGTCGACCTCATCCCAATGGCGGCGCAGGACATCGTACTCATCCTGGCCGATCAGCCCGATGCGGAAGCCGTGATGAGTCAAGCGACGTTGCGCATTGTCCTCGCGCAGGTGCAGACGGTGCTCGGCGCGCGATGTGAACATTCGATAAGGCTCGTCAACTCCAACAGTGACAAGATCATCGATCATCACGCCGACATATGATTCGGAGCGATCGAGGGTGAGCGGTTCGGTGCCACGATAGTCCAGCACCGCATTGACTCCCGCAACAAACCCCTGGCCGGCTGCTTCTTCATATCCCGATGTCCCGTTGATTTGCCCAGCGAAGTACAGACCACCGACCAGCTTGGTCTCGAGCGTCGGGTGGAGTTGCGTCGGTGCAAAGAAGTCGTATTCGACCGCATATCCGGGACGAGTCATCTCGACTTTGCGTAGCGCCGGCACCGTGCGCAGTGCCTGCAACTGAATCTCCGCAGGCAGCGAGGTGGAGAATCCGTTGATATAGACCTCGTGATTGCCGAGACCTTCCGGTTCCAGAAAGAGCTGGTGCCGTTCCTTCTCAGCGAACTTGACGACCTTGTCTTCAATTGACGGACAATACCGTGGGCCGACACCGGCAATCTGGCCATTGAACAGTGGTGAACGATGGATGTTGTCGCCGATGATCGCATGCGTGCCGTTGTTTGTGTATGTCAACCAACAGACTTCACGGTTGGCAATCGGGACGGGATGACGGCGCGAGAAGCCTCTGGGATTATCATCGCCCGGCTGAATTATGCACTGATCGTAGTCAATCGTGTGGCCGTCGAGACGCGGCGGTGTCCCGGTCTTCAGGCGTCCGACCTCGAAGCCGATCTCCCGAAGTTGATGTGATAGACCGGTCGCGGGACGTTCTCCGAGCCGTCCGCCTTTGGAGATTTCCGAGCCGGTATGCATGATCGCTTCGAGGAAGGTCCCCGCCGCCAGAACAATGGCATCAGCCTGGTACCGTGCTCCAGAGTCACCCCGCGCGCCGATGACGCGACCATTGGCTATCTCAATGGAGCAGATCCCGTCGGCGACGACAGCGATGTTGCTGGTTTTGCGGATATCCTCTTGGGCCGCGCTCTGATAGGACCGTCGATCGCATTGGGCGCGTGATGATTGCACCGCCGGGCCTTTGCGTCGATTGAGTAGCTTGAACTGGATGCCGGCGACATCGGCGAGGTAACCCATCCGTCCGCCGAGCCCATCGATTTCGCGGACGATCTGCCCTTTGCCGATCCCGCCGATCGCGGGGTTGCACGACATCCGGCCGATTGCCCCGGGATCCTGGGTAATGAAGGTCACCGCTGCGCCCATACGCGCCGCGGCCGATGCCGCCTCGATACCGGCATGCCCACCACCAACGACTATGATGTGCGGGGATGTGTTCATGTCACATTCAAACGTTCAGATCGGGTGAGTGTTGGCGATTGTCGTGGGGAGTCTGCATGCGCCCGGGTGCATGGGCGAGGGCGTCCGTACTACACTACTTTCCGATGCAGAAATTCCCAAAGATCTCCCCGAGGACCTGGTCGGTGGTGGTCTCGCCGATGATTTCTCCGAGTGAAGTCGCCGCGGCTTGTACATCAAAGGCGACCAGTTCCGATTCACCACCCGAATTGAGAGTCGAACGGGCTGAGGCCAGCGATGACTGTGCGCTAACTAATGCCGCGCGGTGCCGTTCATTGATCGCGATCTCGGCCTCATGGCTGTCGATTCCCAATCGGGCAATCCACTCCGAAACGACCCCCAGCAATGATTCGAGTTCCTCTCCTGTCTTGGCGGACATTGCAATGAACCTGATTTCGCCGTTGGTCTTATGAGCCTGAATGTCAGTTTGAATCTGGCGAATGAGGGAGTCAGCGTCAGGGACAAGATCGGATTTGTTGAGACAGACAATGGTCGGTATGTCAGCTTCCATAATCTCATTAACCGGAAGTTGTTTCGTCCAATCAGCGGATGGATCGATCAACCAGATCACTCCGTCGGCGGCTCCGACCGCGGCTGTTGTGCGTTCAACACCGATGCGCTCGACAATATCGATTGTCTCCCGCATCCCCGCTGTGTCGACAATACAGACCGGCCAGCCATTGAGATTGATATACTCACGGAGGATATCGCGCGTCGTGCCCGGAATCTCAGTGACGATGGCACGTTCATCACGGGCTAAACGATTGAACAGGGTCGACTTGCCGGCATTGGGCGGACCGGCGAGTACCACTGTGAAGCCATCGCGCAGAATCCGTCCCCGTTGATATCCGCCAAGCAGTTGTCCAATGCGATTCGACAGCTCATCAAGCTGGGTGCCGAGATCACTCATTTCCGACTCTTCGATATTCTCCTCGGTGAAGTCGACATCGATTTCGAGGCGCGCCAGGACATGGAGCAGACGGGACCGCATCTCATTAACCTCCTCCAAGAGAAGGCCTTGGAGTTGCTTCAGAGCGGCGGCGGCGGACTCATCGGTCTTGGCGGATATCAGGTCGGCCACGGCTTCGGCTTCGGTGAGGTCGATCCGCCCGTTCAGGAACGCTCTCAGCGTAAACTCACCCGGGCCTGCCAAATTGGCACCATTGGCTGTCATTATATGCAAAATACGATCAAGGATGACCGGTCCGCCATGCGCCGAGAACTCAACTAAGTCTTCACCGGAAAACGATTTAGGAGATCGAAAGACAGTCGCGATGACTTCATCGATCTCTACATTAGAGTCGGTGTCGACTACCAGCCCGTGGTGGACGGTATACCCTGCCGCGTCGGAGAGCTTCGTCTGCCCCCGGAAGATCCTATCGGCGATCGCGATCGCCCGTGGGCCCGAGAGACGGACCACGCCCAATCCGCCGCGTCCGCGCGGGGTGGCAATCGCACAGACCGTCTGGTTCAGATCGACATTTGGCAAGTTGGCAGTCATTGGTTATGTTACGTCCTCCTTCATGTGGGCCTCCGATCAAGATAACACCTTTCGGTACCCGATGAATAGGCGTGCGAGCGGCAGACCGGATTAATCCTAATCGAGCCGCTCAAAACGATCAAAACCAGCATGAGTCCGTAGAAGTTTAACGAGAGGCCATAATTCCCCCATTAGATATCCTGAGGGTGTAACCGTCTGTCCCCTCGGAGAAGGAGTACACACTGATGATTCGACAGAATGCACGCACGACCATTTTTGCGAGTGTCCTGGCGGTCGGATTGGCGCTGTTACTTGCCGGTCCAGTCCAGGCGCAACTGCTTGATCAGTATGATGCCAAGCCGGTCGAACGCAACCCCGACGCGCCGGCATTGGTGGGGACGTTCGACGCTCAGCAGGTCTTCCAGGCTCACCCCGGCCAGCAGGAACTGATGGAGGCGATGCAATCGGCGCAGATGCAATTGCAGCAGGCCCAGCAGACCGGCGACCAGATGAAGATGCAGCAGATTCAGCAGGAGTTCCAAAACACGCGCAATCGTGTGACCAGCGATTTCGAAAGCAAGCTGACCGAGATCATGCCGGCGGTGGCCAAGGCCAACGGCGTGAAGATCGCGGCCGCCGAGGTGGCCTATCTCGGCGATGAGGTCGGCACGACCGACCTGACAGCCGATGTGATTTCCGCCTTCGAGTCGCTGCCGGAAGGCAGCTCCGCTGACGAATCGGGCGAGGATGTTTCGCTGACGGTCGGCACGTATGACGCCGAAACGGTGTTCCAGTCGCACCCGGCGCAGTCTGAATTGAGCAGCGCGATGCAGTCGGCGCAGATGAAAATGCAACAGGCGCAGCAGACCGGCAATCAGCAGCAGATGCAGCAGATCCAGATGGAGCATCAGCAGACGCGTGGCCGTCTGATCGGCGAATTCGAAGATGACATCGCCGCCGCCATACCCGACATCGCCAAATCCGCCGGTGTCAATGTCGCCGCCATGCAGGTCATGTACACTGCCGACGATGTCGAAACGAAAGACATCACCAGCGACCTGGTCGCCGCGATTGGTGAGGGTGACGCTGAGGGCGCCGAGGGTGAATGAGTTCCGTTTGAAACAGCGTAATGGAAAAGGGCGTCGGTGATACGCCCTTTTTTTGTGGGCGGGGCTTTCGACGCACCGACGGTGATTCAACACACGTGCGTGTATCAGGCGAGCCCTGGCGAGGGGAGGTTGTCCCACAAGTTGAAGAATCTTTTCCATCGACCATCAATCAGTGTAGGGACACGGCCTGCCGTGTCCGCACGTCACCCCTAACACCTTCTCTCCCATTGGGCACGGCAGGCCGTGCCCCTACAGATCGTAGGGGCGAACCTATGTGTGCGCCCTCCCGCGCAAC
>WJJR01000163.1 GCA_014729565.1 Candidatus Zixiibacteriota bacterium
ACCCGGTCGTGGTCCCGGCGAAGTACCACAAACCATCCCGCGGTGGGGTGATCTCGCCGTCGAATTCCAATTCGGCGTCCGGCAAACCGTCGACAACGACAGCGATATCGGCGAAGTTGACCGGCTTGGCCTCCACATACCACTTGTTCGCATTTCCCCGACCCGTGAAATGCGACCGTTCGGTCACAAGCGTCACCGAATCAGCCACCCATGAATCGGGCATGATCGACAACACACCGGAGAATTGTGTTTGCCCGAGCGTTGGCTCTTGTAAGAATCCATCCCACACGCGAACATCGATGTCTCATCGCTGATTCTGAGTGACGAGTATAATCGAAGCGAATCGATCAGCGCCGACTGATCGGTATTCGCCAATATTCGTGCATCGGTGACCTGGAAAGTGTCAACGGTGACATCGAAGATCGTGGCCTTGCCGACCGACTCCGAGGTCTGCTGGGGAAAGAATGACTTCACATACGGGACTGTCGAGTCAGGGGGTACGTACACCCGCATCGAAGTGATCGCAATCGTCGCGAAATCCCATTCACCGCGCCACAACTGCCGCCAGTCGTATTCGGCCATGAGGTGATCGATTGTAACGACTGTGTCGCGCCCCTGCTGCGCCGTCACGACGATGTCCTCAATACCAAATCGATGAAAGACATTGCCGGTGAATCGCCCCATGGAGACCGACAGCCCAACGTCGGCAGGAATCCGCGCATTGGCCAGGTCCTCGGCCCGACGCGTCAGCCACCCGCTCTTAACGGCCCAGACCGCCACGACGACAACAAGGAGGATGATCGCCAGTATGGTGATGATCGGTATCTTGAAGCGCTTACGCACGCGGTGCGTCTCCTGTCAACGGCGAGGGGCCAAGCACTTCAGAATACGACGTGCGAATACCGCCCGCAAGAGAGCACCGATGAAGAGTTGTCACTGGGACAAGAACCGTGCAGTTATCGCTGAGTACTGCGTTTGAGCTGGTGCACTTCCTGCCGGAGGGAATCGATCGTGCGCCGCAGTGAATCAAGGACCGCTTCCCACTCGGTTTCCGGCGGTCCACCCGCGGTCATCGGTTCCTCTGCATTCGGCGTTGCACGCACCGTCGGACTCGACGAGCCGGTGGACAATTGGACAGCCGAGGCCTGACGGCCGACGGCGGCGGTCGGATAGGGCCGGCTCGATCCATCGGTCGGGCTGAGATGGGTCATGCCGCTGCTGGCCGTCTCGACCATCAGCTTCAGCGCCTGCCCCCCGCGCACAATATCGAACTGGAGCCGCTGGCCAGGTGTCGCCTGGGCCACCAACTGGCGGAACTGCTGCACCGATCTCACTGGAACACCATCGACTGAGGTAATGACGTCGGCCTGCTGCAAACCCGAACGGTCGGCCGGCGTACGGTTAACCACACCGGTCACCAGCACACCGTCGGTCGTCTTGAAGTGCAACGCATACCAGCCGGTCAAATCATCAACATAAACGCCAACATACGCGCGCGCTTCGGTGCCTGCTTCCAGTATTCGCTGTGCTTCCCGCACGGCGGTCTGAATCGGGACGGCGAGCGATACCGGCGACGTCGGCAATTCCAGGCGCCGTCCGGGCAACTGCACCAGATTCTTCTTCTCACCAGTCCGGCAGTACATCGGGTCGAGGTAGAACGGCTCCGAAATCTTTGCACGCACCATGCCTATCACGAGCCCACGGGTATTCACCACCGCCCCACCGGTGTTCCCCGGCGAGACGCCCAACGAGAGTTGAATGGTCCCATCGGGCCGGAATCCATTCACTTCGCCCCACGCGGCCCCACCGGCAAATCCATACGAATTCCCCAGCGACACAACAAAGGAGCCGACACCGAGATCGTCTGAACTGCCCAGGCGGGCCGGAACGAAATCGCGTCCCTTGCGCACCTGAAGCACGGCCACGTCCTCACTGGCGCCGACCATCACAGCCTGAAACAGCCGCCCGTCGAATGTCTCGATCCAATAATCATCGGCGCCCAGCACCACGCTGGGAACGGTCATGATCATACCGGTCGAGTCGAGCACAATTCCCGACGCCACCGACATCGCACTCGAGGCCGGATCGGTGTCGCTACCGGCATTGACACTACGGGTGGCTCGGATGGTGACCACCGACGGTGAGACAGACTGGATCACCGACCGCATCTCGCGCTCGAGCACCTGCAGCAAGCTGACAGAACCGGAGTCGCTATCCGAGGCGAAGGCGATCGTCGACATCCCGCAGGCCAGCAGAGCGACGACGAGAGCCGCCACACCGGCCCGAAAGGGGTGTGCCGTTGCTGTATTATGTCCTGGCTCAACGCGCATATTTGGTCACTTTCAGCGGTCCACCGGGGTTTCCGGCGAACCGTAGTATTGTACTCTCCAATACACTTATCGGATGACATGGATTCAGCCCCGAATGCGCACATGTGGTCATTTCCAATCAAGTAATGTCTCAAGGACCTGGATAGCTTCCAGATGGACTCGGCATCTGTAGGGGCGCGGTCTCCGCGCCCAGCGCGGTACCCGTAGTATGGGTGACACGGAGGCGGGGAGACCCCGCCCCTACGATGAAATCATCTCGACAAAGGCGGCGGGGTGGAGCGTAGAATCGATTGGCAGTCGCAGTGGACAGCCCAACGAGAGGTGCCCCACCCTATGGGGCGTGTTGAAAAAGTGGTGCATTGATGCTGGAACACATGATGTGGCCGGAACAGAGAATCGTAACCTCGCGTAGGTCCGGCTCTTAGCCGGACCGGTGCGGCTAAGAGCCGCACCTACGCGACGTACATACGGGTTTTTCAACACGCCGTATGGATCGGTGAACTCTGTCGACCGATCCGCAAAGTGGGCTACTCCCATACCGACCCGAGGTGTCGCCATAACTCATTGAACAACAACAAAAAAGGCGAGCGCCGCAGCGCTCGCCTGTGAGATTTTCAGAATTGTCGCTTAGTAACTCGTTCGCTGAATCACCTGTTCGGACGGTACAGTCGTGATGAGGTAATTCGGCGACGGCTTCTTGGCAGTGGGATCGGCCAGTTGGAAGGTTTCCAGCACATACTCACCGGGTCCGCGACGGGCCGCCAGGTAGCGATCACGCGCCGCCAATCCATCGGGTGTCATCAGATCGACTTCGGCCCAGCCGCCGGCATAACCACTCCCCTCGTCGGCGGTTTCGCTGACCTCAAAGACCCTCTCAGATGCTGCGGCATGGGCCGCCGTTTCGGGGGCCGGAACCACAGTAATCGGCGCCTCCGCTGACGACGGCGAAACGAACTGATAGCTGCCGTAACTGACGGCAAATACCATCACGACCATCGCCGCACCCACGGCGAGTCGCCATGCGGGGGTCAGATTCCATTGATACCACTTGCGCGGTTCAGTGGCTTTCGCTTCTTCGCGCTTAATCGCCGCACGCAGGCGGAGATTGAAGTCCGGACGGGCGTCCACTTTCTCCATGCGTGGGATAATCACCCCGATCTCGGAGAAGTAGAACGCCTCACGCCGGCATTCTGCGCACTCTTCCAAATGTTCGTCCAAGCGGACTCGTTGCCGCTCGGACAGTGTCCCGTCACATCGTGCGGACAGGAACCAGCGAGC
>WJJR01000164.1 GCA_014729565.1 Candidatus Zixiibacteriota bacterium
CCCTGTAGAGGACCTTTGAGACTGTTCTGTGGGAGAACGACATGAAATCGTAGTAGTCTTTAACGAACTGCACACCCAGTTCGCGACGCCTTTTCAACTTATTATCAGGAGTGTAGTTAGGATTCAGATCCATGGGATGAACCCCTTACTATGCCAATCCCACCATCCGTATAGCGCTCAACACCGTCGCCACAAAATCATACTCCGCCCGTTGCACCGGGAGATTGACACGCTGGGAAACGGAGTCCGGCGTTTCATCGTCGAGGAATAAGCCGTCGGTGTTGAGGCAATCGGGGGGCAGGATGAGAAGGTCGGCATCGATACCGGATGCGTTGAACTGATCGGTAATGTCGCCGCCGACCAGCAAATTGGACGTCGTGACTGTGTGCCCCCAGAAATCGTTCTTCACGATCAATGGGATCAGTTCGAGATTCTTGGTGCGCTCCATTGTGCGCCGGCACAGATCGGTAATGAACGGACCGGCAGTCATTCCCGTGGAGAGGCACAATCGCTTCGGCTGTTTGATTGACGTGGGTAAATCGTCAAAGCGCTCGTCAAATTCATCGAGCAACTGACGCAGCATGCCGATGCCATTTTCGACCTGGCAGTAATCGTCGTAATAGTCGGCGTCCGGCAGACGTCGTCCGGCAATGAGGAACATATCGTCGGCCGCGTAGATGCCGCCGATGCCGTGCCTCTTGCGCATCATCGCTTGACGTTTGTCAATCTCACGCAATATCTGCGCGGCCGATTCCGAACTCACCAATTCCAAATCGGGAAGACTGGCACGGTGCTGTGTCAACCCGATCGGTACGACACCGACCGACGGCACCTGCGGATACATCGCCAGCAGATCATCAAACGATTGCCAGAGCACATCGCCGTCATTGAGGTTCGGCGTCACGACAATCTGTGTATGCGTGTCGATGCCGTGATCATGCAAACGTTTCAGCAGCGGCAGTATCGGCTCGGCATCGGGCTTGCGCAGATAGATGCGACGTACTTCGTCATTCGTGCAATGCACCGACACATACAATGGCGACAGGCGTTGCTCAAACACACGCTGATAGTCCTCCTCGGTCATATTCGTCAACGTGACGAAATTCCCGTGGAGAAACGACAGCCGGTAATCGTCGTCTTTGATATACAACGTGCGCCGCAGCTTCTTCTTCGGCTGCTGATGCACGAAACAGAAATCGCAATTCGCTTTGCAGATGCGAATCTTATCCGGTTCCCATTCGATGCCCAAATCGTCGTCGAAATCCTTGATGATCTCCAACTCCGTCACCGTCCCATCGGGCCGCTGGACGGTCATGGTGAGCTCTTCCTCCGCGGCGTAGAAACGTGCGTCGATCACATCGCGGAGGACGATCCCATTAATCCGCACGACCTCATCGCCCGGACGCAGCTCGCCCTCGGGGAAGAAACGGGTATCGTGGATGTGCTTGACGATCGGCATCGAGGGTAATACGGGAGTTTGGAGGTGATGTTGACGGTCGGGCCAAAGAGCGGGCGATGGGAATCGAACCCACGACGTCAAGCTTGGGAAGCTTGCATTCTACCTCTGAATTACGCCCGCCTCATGGAGATAATCTTGATGGTTGGCGGGCGGCGGTCAAGGGGAATTGGAGCAGGTGAGCAGGTGATGAATCTCAAGAGCCCCCTCACCTCAGCCCTCTGACCGGTGCGGAGAGGGTTAGGGTGAGGGGGAATCGCACGCCGAGCTAGGGCTCGGCGGTCCGTTGCTTACTTCAGCGCCTGCTTCACCCGCTTGCAGTAGGTCTTGAGAATCTCGATGCGGGCGTAGCGCTTGTCGTTGGCGGGGATGATGAACCAGGGAGCGTACTCGGTGCTCGTGCGGGCAACCATCTCGTTGACGGCGGCTTCGTAATCATCCCACTTCTCCCGATTCCGCCAGTCTTCCTCGGTAATTTTGTGCTGCTTGTGCGGCGTGACTTCGCGCGCCTTAAACCGTTGGTATTGCTCGTCCTTGCTGATATGCAGGAAGAATTTGGTCAGAATGATACCGTGCTCGGCGAGCTGCTCCTCGAAGTCATTGATTTCCTGATACGCCCGCTGCCACTCCGTCGGACTGGCAAACCCCTCGACACGTTCCACCATAACCCGTCCATACCACGACCGATCATACGCCGTCACAAAGCCGGCCCGCGGGACATGCCGCCAGAACCGCCACAGGTAGTGATGCGCTTTTTCTTCATCGGTGGGGGCCGAAACACTGATCACCCGCTTGAGACGGGCATCGATCGTGGCGGTCAGTCGACGGATACATCCGCCCTTCCCGGCGGCATCCCATCCCTCGAAGACAACCACGCTCGAGCGCTTGGCCGCGTACGCCTCCCAGGCCAGGCGATTGACTCTACCCTGGTACCGGCGCAGTTTCTTGTCGTAATCATCCCGATCACACGCCTTCGAAAGATCAACCCCGTCGAGAATGGTGATACGATTGCCGGGCGAGGTGGCCGGCACAAATACCCCGTCGGGGACCTGAACCGCCGTCCTCTTCCCGTTCTGAAGATGCGCCTGCAACGCAGTGAGTATCGTCCGCCCGACCGTCATGTCACGGTGCCGCCAGTGACCGGCATCGACCAGCGTCCAGGGGCATTCCCCGGTCGACGTCAGCCGGATCACACGTTCAGCCGCGGCCGCATAACGATCATACTGCTTGTGATGCTTCCAATCGGACTTCGTGACCCGGCGCCGGGTGAGCGGATCCTTCGACAACGCTTTCAGACGCTTCTCCTGATCCTTCTCCGAGAGGTGGAGCCAGAACTTGAGAATCAGCGCCTTGTCGTCCACCAGCATGCGTTCCAGAAATGCCGCCCGTGCCAACTCGACATCCAACTCCGGAATGTCGATTTTGCCTTCGGCAAAACGAGGAATCAGCTCCTGGTACCAGGCGGCGAAGTGGATGCCGATCCGGCCACGTGCTGGGAATGTGCGCCAATACCGCCAGTACGGCGGGCGTTCACTTTCTTCATCGGAGGGGAGCCAATAGGTGTGGGTATCGAGACCGCGCGTGTCGAGCCACTCGCTCAGACGGTTGACGCACTCGCCCTTCCCGGCCGCATCCATCCCGGCAATGATCAGTAGCAGACGCGAGTCGGTCCCTGCCAACTCCCGTTGAACCTTGAGCAAATCGGCCCGCAGCGACGGCAATTGCTCGTCATAATCGCGCTTCGGCAAGGACTGCCCAAGCTCAACCGCCTCAAACATAGAAGAATGCCTCCCGGAGTAGTATCGGCATCCGGGAGGCACAAGTCACTGGTGATCTGGCATTGATCAGGCGGCGCTGCGGGAGCGAGAACGAGACCCCTTGGGCCGAATCTTTGACCAATCAATGTGGTCGAAGATTTCGTCGGTGATCGGCCCGACAATCGAGAGCGCCAATTGGTCGGGTGAGAATACCTGGCGTGCGATATCGACGATGTCCTTGCCGGTCACGCGGTCGACCGCTTTCATCGTCTGCTCTACCGGAATGTGTTCGCCGAGATAGAGTTCGTGACGTGCCAGCCGGTGCATGCGAGCCTGGGTCGACTCCAGTCCCAGCACCATGTTGCCCTTGAGCTGGGATTTGATGTTGTCGAGTTCGGTCGCCGTGACCGGCTTCGTCGCCATCCGTCCCAATTCTTTCAACGTCAATTCAATCGCATTGACCGTCTGCTTCGGATCACAGGCGAAGTACACGCCGAAATGACCGGTGTCGCTCATGAAGTCATGAAAGGCGAAGATCGTGTAGACCAATCCCCGCTTCTCGCGCACCGTTTGAAACAGACGCGACGACATGCCGCCACCGAGGATACTGTTGGCCAACAGCAACGGGTAACGCCGTTCATCGCGGAACGCCCAGGTCGGCACACCCAAACAGACATGCGTTTGGTTGATCTTGCGTGTTTTGACCTGACGTTTGGGTGGCATGCCGTTTGGCGATTCGGTTGCCACCGGCTGCGACGGCGTATCAGGAAACTCGAAGTTCTTCTTCAGCAAGTTGAGCAATTTCTTATGCGACACACCGCCCGACGCCGAAACGACGAGCCGGTCGGCCGTGTAGTGCCGGCGGCGGTAGTCCGCCAATGTCTTGCGCGTCATTGATGAGACGGTTTCCAGCGACCCCATGATCGGACGGCCAATCGCATGCCCCGGCCACAGGCTGTCGGTATAAAGATCGTGCACTGCTTCGTTTGGCGTATCGTCGGTATCCTTAATCTCCTCGCAAATCACACCGCGCTCTTTGACCACTTCGCGTGACGGCAGTGTGGGACGCGAGACGATATCACCCAACAGCGATACCGCTTCGGGCAAATGCTCGTCGAGGACGCGCGCGTGATAGCACGTGTGCTCGCGGCTGGTAAACGCATTGAGCACACCGCCCAAACGTTCAAGGTAAAGTGCAATATCAGCCGCGTTGCGCGAAGGCGTTCCCTTGAACACCATGTGCTCGAGGAAATGCGACGTGCCGGCAATGGCATCGGGCTCATAGCGCGAGCCAACGTCGACCCACACGCCCAGCGCAACCGAATGATGGGTGGGCAGCGACTCGGTGACGACCCGCAGCCCATTCTTCATCACTGTCTTTTCGATAAAACTGTTACTCAAACAGCACCTGCCCCTTCCAACTGATCAGGTTCGCGTTAACGTTTACGTGCCGGTGGACGGTCCCGGCGGCCTCCGCGACGGCCCCCGTCGTTGCCACCCCGTCGCGGTCCGCGCGGCGGTGGATCGACATATCCTTCCGGACGCGGCAGCAACGCCTTGCGCGACAGCCGCACCTTGCCGGCCGGATCGATTTCGATGACCTTCACCTCGAGGGTATCGCCGAGCTTACAGACATCCTCCACCTTTTCCGTACGCGCGTAGTCCATCTCGGAGATGTGCAACAGGCCATCGGTGCCGGGCAAAATCTCGATGAATGCACCGAAGTCGGTGATGCGGCGCACCTTGCCTTCGTACACCTTGTCGACTTCGGGCTCTTCGACCGACCGCAGCACCATCTGGCGCGCCGTTTCGCCGCCTTCCTGATTCACCGACGCCACAATCACCGTGCCATCGTCGTCAATATCCACCTTGGCGCCCGTCTGCTCTGTGATCGCGCGGATGTTCTTTCCACCCGGCCCAATCACGTCGCCGATGCGTTCCGGCTTGATCTTGAAGATGATAATCCGCGGTGCGTACGGTGACAGTTCAGTGCGCGGAATCGCCAGCGTTTCGGCCATCTTGTCGAGGACGTGCAGACGCGCGGTTTTCGCTTTCTGCAAGGCCTCTCGAAGTATGTCGAACGGCAAGCCCTGAATCTTGAGGTCCATTTGAAAGGCGGTAATACCGTTGCTGGTACCGGCAACCTTGAAGTCCATGTCGCCCAAGTGGTCCTCGACACCGAGAATATCGGTAAGAACGACATACTGATCGTCCTGCTTGATCAATCCCATCGCAATTCCCGCCACCGGCGACTTGAGCGGCACACCGGCATCCATCAGCGCCAGCGACCCGGCACAGACGGTGGCCATTGATGACGACCCATTCGATTCGAGCACATCGGAGACCACACGAACGGTATATGGGAAGATATCCTCATTGGGAATCACCGGTTGCAGAGCACGCTCCGCCAGGGCGCCATGACCGATCTCACGACGGCCCGGCCCGCGAATCGGACGCACTTCACCGACCGAATACGACGGGAAGTTGTAGTGCAGCATGTAACTCTTGGTCGACTCTCCTAACAGATCATCGACCCGCTGCTCGTCCATCTTCGTGCCGAGCGTCACTGCTGTCAGCGACTGTGTTTGGCCGCGCGTGAAAATGGCGGATCCGTGCGTACGTGGCAACACGCCGACTTCGCCCGTAATCACTCGAACCTCATCGGGTGTGCGGGTATCGGCGCGTGTCTTATCACGCAGAACACGTTCACGCAAGTCAGCCTTCTCGATGTCGCCGATGATGCCGCCGATCACACGTTCCTGCTCGGGATACTCTTCGGCGTGTGCTTCCAGGACTTCTTTGGAGATCGCGGTGATGGTATCCTCGCGTTCGTGTTTATCGACGATCTGATTCGCTTCACGAATGCGCGATTCCGACATTTCGCGGACCTTCTTATCGAGTTCGGGATCGATTTCCGACGGAGTGAACTCGGCTTTGGTCTTCCCAACCTTCGACTGAAGGTCTTCAATCGCGGCAATCAGTTTGCGGATTTCACCCAAACCGAATTCCAATGCAGTGGCAAGGTCGTCCTCCGACACTTCCAGGCAACCACCTTCCACCATAACCACATCATCTTTAGTGGCAGCGATGACAAGGTTGATGTCGGACTCTTCCAACTCGTCCATTGGCGGATTGATCTTGAATTCTCCGTTAATCCGCCCAACGCGCGCTCCGGCGATCGTCGCTTCAATCGGGATGTCCGAAATCGCCAGTGCGGTCGCCGCCGCGGTCATGCCAAGCACATCGGCATCGTTTTGCTGATCGGACGAGAGCACGACCACGTGGACCTGCACCTCGTTTTTGTACCCCTTGGGAAACAACGGACGAATCGGGCGATCGATCATCCGTGCCGACAGCGTTTCTTTTTCCGACGGCCGTCCCTCACGCTTGAAGAACCCGCCCGGGATCTTCCCGGCGGCATAGGCCTTCTCACGGTAGTCGACACTGAGCGGAAAGAAGCCGCGGTCGGGCGGTGGTTCCTTGGTGGCGACCACGGCCGCTAAGACCATGGTGTCACCGTGACGGCAGATCACCGACCCATTCGCTTGACGGGCCACGTGACCGGTTTCGAGCGAGTACGGGCGTCCCCCGAACTCCAGTTCCAGGCGTTCCATAAAAAATGCTCCGGCAGCCATCCACGTGATGGCCGCAGTGAGCGGAGGCAGGATGTTACGTCGGTGGCGTGTGTGCAATCACACGCGGTGGGGTGGACGGCTCGCCCCGGGGCCAAGGTGTCTCAGTATTCGCCCAGGTCCCGCCGCGAACCGATTCCCCGTCTTTGCCGACGTTTCTCCTTACTTCCGCAGGTTCAAATTGTCAATCAACTGGCGGTACGCGCTGATGTCGGTCTTCCGCAGGTAATTCAGAAGCCGGCGACGCTTACCCACCATTTTCAACAGTCCACGGCGCGACGAATAATCGCGCGAGTGATTCGCGAGATGCTCGGTCACGTGGTTAATGCGCGATGACAGCAGAGCAACTTGCACCTCCGGCGATCCGGTGTCGGAATCGTGGAGTCTGTACGCATTGACAATCTCTGCTGTCTTTGCTGAGTCGTGCGGCACTTACCTCTCCTGTGCGTTGGTGTGTGTCGTCGTTTCCTCTAACAACATATGGCGAACGTGACGCTCATCCTCGGCCAACTGCCGGGTGAGCGCCTCGGCACTATCGAACACAATCTCGTCGCGGATGTAAGCGCTCAGCCAGATCGTCTCTTCGTCGGCCGGCCGGGCACCGTCCACGGTATTGAACACATGCGCTTCCAACTTCGGCGTCGTTTCGCCAAACGTTGGATTGGAACCATAATACGCCATTGCGGGCCGTGGTGTTGCACGTCCCGCCCAGCCGGCATAAATCCCTACCGGCGGGGGCAATGTAAGGTCGAAGGGGTGGAGATTCCAAGTAGGATATCCGAGATCCTTGCCTCGTCCGGCGCCGGATATGATCCGGCCGCTCACGGGTAACGCATGACCCAGCAATCGGATAGACTCATTGAAACGACCATCTTTGAGCAGGCTGCGGATCGCGCTGGAACTAATCCGCCAGTCCAGCTCCGGATCGTTAATCGCCTCGACCATATGAACTTGGAGGCCACGCGCCTCGCCCCACTCGCGTAGGAACTCAGGAGTACCTTCCCGTCCCCGCCCGAAGCGAAAATCCTCCCCCAGCACAACCGCCTCGGCGCGAAGGTCGTGACGGATGACTTTCTCAACGAAATCGGTCGCCGAGGTCGCCGCCAGTTCTTCATCGAAACGCATCATCAGCACGTGCTGCGCGCCGAATTGACGCAGCAAACAGGCCTTACCATCGGGAGCAGTGAGCAAACAGGGCACTTTGGCCGACGCCACCACGGATTTCGGGTGAGGATGAAACGTCACAACGACCAGCGTCAGGCCCTCGTCCGCAGCGACCTGTCGGGCCTGGGCCAGGATTGCCTGGTGTCCCCGATGGACACCATCGAACGTTCCGACGCACACCACGGCCCCGCCGTCGTACAGTGCACCGACATCAGCGGCCACTGTTTCATAGACGCCCGGTGTGATCACCGGCGGTTGGCGGAGTGGGTTAACAGTCACAGCAACACCCGTTCGTAGCGAAAGACCGTCGCATCGTCGTCGATGTCGGACCAGGCTGTCGATGACACCATTACACGTCCGATCGCCAGCACGCGGCCGGCAGGGTCTGACAGGACGGCAATATCATCATCTGAGAAGTCACATTCAATGCTGTTCACGTACCGCCGCCGTATCGGCTGGCCCTGTGCGACGACACTTTCACAATCATCAATCAGTACAAGCCGTGGGTATGTCAGTACGTCGTCGATGGAATGCAGGGTGGCTGACTGATCGAGATTCTCGATCGTGTCGGCATCGCCAACGGTCCACCGACCAATAGCCTCACGCCTCAGGGCAGTCACGTAACCCCCGCAATTCACTGCGCGTCCGATCGATTCCGCCAGCGATCGGATATAAGTACCGGATGAACATTCGACACGGATCGTCGCATCGGGCGGATTCCAGGAGGTCAATTGAATCGAGTGGATGATCACCTGATGTGTCATTTCGGGGAGGGCGCCTCCCGCCCGCGCCAATTCGTATCGGCGCTGCCCTTGTGATCGCTTGGCGGCGTACGCGGGTACGACCTGTGTCAACCGCCCATGATGCGCCGCCACGGCCGACGCCACGTGCTTGTCCGTCAATACCGAAACGTCGCCATCGGGCTGCAACTCCCCTTCGGCATCACCCGTGGTCGACATCCAGCCGAATCGGATCGTCGCCGTGTACGTCTTGGGCAACCCGGTGAGATAACGAGCGATCTTCGTGGCGCGGCCGACCATGATCAACAGTAAGCCCGATGCCATCGGATCGAGTGTACCGGCATGCCCAACGCGACGCGTGTTGAAGCGCCGCCGCACAATATCGACAGCGTCGTGGGAGGTGATTCCGGAGGGCTTGTCAAGCAAGAGGACTCCGGAGCAGGAGTCAGCAGTTTCAGAGTGACGGGACACGGCAGGATCTTCGGCCACGGCGGTCATGCGCACACTCGCATCAGCAACCGACAACTTTTGTCTTCCGTGATTTGATCGGACCGATCGCCCTGGCCAGAAGTTTCACGGCGTTATCAAGCGGTGCATCAACGATACATCCCGACGCATTCTGATGGCCGCCGCCGCCGAACTGCCGGGCGATCTCGGCCACGTTGATCGAATCGGTGGAGCGCAAACTCACCTTCGTTTTGTTGTCGGCGATTTCTTTCAGCAATGCGCCCACACGCACACCGCGCAAATACAAGGTGTAATCGACCAGTCCTTCAAGCTCGCGCAACGGCACACCGAATCGCCGCCGTGTCTTCTCGTCCAACGTCAGGAAGCACACTTTGCCGCCCGAACGCATTTGCGCATTGCCTAAGACGTGTTGCATCAGGCGGAACTGCTGTGTCGGATAAGAATAGTAAATCTCGTCGGTGAGTTGCGTCAAATTGGCGCCGTGCCGAATCAGGTCGGCCGTCATTTCGAGCGTGCGCGCGGTGGTGCTGCGGTAATGGAACCGTCCGGTGTCAGTCAGGATGGCGGCCGCCAACTGCTGCGCGATGCAATCGTTCATCTTCACGCCCAAATGACGCAGCATGTCGTAGACCATTTCGCCACAGGCCGCCGCCGTCTTGTCCAGCACATTGATCGTGCCGAAACGCGAGTTGTGTTCGTGATGGTCGATATTGACGATCGGTACACCGTCGTCAATCAGCGACTGGACCGCGCCGATCCGATCCAGATTGGAGCATTCGAACACAATCACCGCATCCCACGGACCGGCCTTCTTCATTTTGGTCGGCGGCTGAATGATATCGTTCGGATCGAGACAACGATACTTCCGCGGCAGAGTGCCGTGATTGACGATATCGGCTTTCTTCCGCCGCTGCTTCGTCCAGTATTCGTAGAAGGCCATCTGGCACCCGATCGAATCCCCATCCGGATCCTTGTGTGCCGTGATCAGCAGCCGCCTGGCCTTGCTCAGGGTCTTGTCGATTCGTTTGGATTCAGCTTTGGTCATTGTCATCCTGTTCGCGCGCAATCTTGTCGAATAGCTCTTCCAAGTGTGCCCCTTCGGCGATCGATTTGTCGAACACGAATTTCAGATGCGGGATTTGCCGCAGGCGCAACTCGTCGCCGATGCGTTTCTGCACATAGCCGGCAATGCGCTTGAGAATGTCTGCACATTCGCGCCGTTCATCCTCATCGCCCAACACCGAATAATGAACAGTCGCCTCACTCAGATCACGATTTGCCTCGGCTCTCGTCACGGTCACGGAGGACAAATCATAGTCCTTGATTTCCCGCTGGATCACTTCGGCCGCAATCTTCCGGATCTCTTCACCCACCCGTTGTGATCGTTCGAAGCGTCGCACTGTCCCACCGATCTCCCGTTTCGGGGACTGCCAAGACCATCGATTGGAGGATCTCAGCGATTACTCGTGTACGTATTGAACACCGTGACCGTTGACCCTGAATGCATTCCCTGACAATGGCTAAATCTCAATCTCGCTGTCGATTAAGTTCATCTCTCCCGGCCGATCCGCCTCGTTGACCACCTGGGTAATGACCCGATGCAGATGAGCGCGCTCATTCGCCACCGCGGCCACCTCAAGGACGGCCGTATGC
>WJJR01000026.1 GCA_014729565.1 Candidatus Zixiibacteriota bacterium
ATTCAGATCAATCACGTATAAACTGGCGCGATAGGTATATATACCTATCGCGCCATTGAGAGAGAATGACCATGGAAACGACTTCCGAATATCAGACAATCGAGGAGCCAATCAGGGGTATTCTCGGTACCCCCGGAACGCGAGTCTTCACTCAGCCCGGCCTCCATGCGCTGCACCGTGAGAATCGGGAGCAGTTGGAATCCATCGGATTGTCCAAAGCCTCGGAGTTTATCTCTGCCGCGATCGAAACGGGAGTCCTTCGAGTGGTTGAGGTGCGCTCAGAGAGCTATGCCTCAAAGAAACGATTCGCCATTCCGGGTGCAACCGCGTTTGAAATTGCCTTGTCATTGGGGAAGGGCACCTACTTCACTCATGCCTCGGCCGTGTTTCTACATGGGCTTAATGATCAGATTCCCAAGACGATCTATGTCAATCGTGAGCAGTCTCCGAAACCCTCGCCGAAAGAGGCGCCGACACAAGAACGAATAAACCGGGCGTTTGCGGGACGGCAACGCACATCGAACTATGTGTTCCGATACGAGTCGAATCGGATCGTACTTCTCAGCGGCAAGTCAACCGGTCGACTTGGCGTCGTAACGATAGAGGGGCCATCCGGCGAAACCCTCGACACGACATCGATTGAACGAACATTGGTTGACATGGTGGTCCGCCCTGCTTACTCGGGTGGTATTGCTCAGGTTCTTAGTGCTTTCCGTGGAGCAAAAGGCAGAGTGACAGGCACGAAACTGCTCACGGCACTAGACGCGCTTCGTTACATCTACCCTTATCATCAGACGATCGGATTCCTACTCGAACGCGCGGGCTATCCGGATAAGCAAATCAAGCCGTTCAGGCGATGCAGACAGGAGTTCGACTTCTATCTCGTCCATGGAATGCGAGAGACCGAGTTCATTCCGGAATGGAGATTACACATCCCAAAGGGGTTTTAGCTTGTTGGCTTCGTTGACCACGAAGTCGAAATAGAAATCGAATTCGGCAATGTCGCCTTCGATTGTGACGAGTACCGCGTCCCAGTCGGGGCGGTGAAACTCCCGCGTGGTGGGGAGTTGTGCCACCAATTCGAGCGGTACACGTTTGGCCGCGAAAACCTCGCGGCACAATTCGAGGTTTTCGGGCAGCGCAATATCCAACCCGCGGCGCGTAATGGTCGCGTAGATGTCATAGAAGTCTCGGCCCCGTGGACTTCCCTTCCTGTGCATGGTGGCCTGGTACTGCGGCATTTGCTGACACAGCGATCGGTATTTCTCGAAGACGCACATCTCCTCCGAGTATACATAGATTGCCTGCTCCGCAATCTCCCGTTTAACCTTGTCACGGCAGTATTCATGCTTACTGATATCGATCCGAAAGGTCCGCAGTTGGCTTGCATCTATCGGCAGCGCCTCACGCTGCAGCTTCGCGAGATTTGAGCTATGTGCAGCATACTTGGCCTGTTCGATCAGCTTGAACTCCGCAACATATCCTCCCCACCACGGAAACGGATCGGTCCCGTGAACAGGCGGTACCACAGAGAATGCTCGATCGAAGATGGCAACTCTGTGAGTCTGAAACGTTCGCTCTAACGCTGAGAAGATGCGTCGCTCAATGTCGGCAACGTCGTCAAATTCGCCCTCGATTGAGCAATCAACATCGAGAGACCCGCGGTCGATGATGTGATAAACGAGGTCGAGAGCATTACCACCTTTCAACACCAGATGTTCAGTTAGAACGTCATCGGAGAACAGCGCCTGGATGACGAGCGTTCTGATCGCTTCGAAATCCACAATCAACTCCCCTCCTGCGCCTCCGCCCACAGCCGCTCGGGATCATCCCCCAGATCGCAGATGCGACGCAGGACCAGCCAACTGATGTCGCGGTAGCCGTCCTTGCTATCCGGATGGGCGGCAATCTCTTCGGGGGTGATCGGGGCGCCGAAACGGATGTTGAGACGGCCCCAGCGGAAGAGGATGCGCTTGAGGTGAGCGGTACCGTCGATGTAGGCGGGCACAATCGGGACCTGGGCGCGGTAGGCCAAAAAGCCGACCCCCGGACGCGCCGGAAGCATCTTGCCGGTCCGGGAACGTGTCCCCTCGGGGAAGACCAAAACCGGGGTGTTCTGCTTCAGCTTGTCGAGCACATAGCCGATCGCCGCCCGGTCAACGCCGCCACGACGTACCGGCAGCGCATGGACATTGCGCAGAACCCATCCAGCGATTGGATAAGCGAACAGCTCTTTTTTCGCCATGTAGGCTATCGGACGCGTAAGACGCGATCCCATCAGCGGCGGGTCAAACCAGGAGCGATGGGTAGGACAGAGCAGAAAGGGACCGTCGGGAATATGCTCTTTGCCGGTCACCCGCGGCGCCCACAAGACACCGTAGAAGATCTTCGAGATCAGCCAGCCCAGCCAGTACAGCACGGTCACTCCTCTTTCGAGCTGGATGTTGCCTGCGAAGTCAACCGCGCAAGACTCATCTGGTACACTCGTTCGACCTGTTCCTCGATGGTCAGATTCGATGTATCCACCACCACCGAATCGGCCGCGCACCGCAACGGGCCAACCGTGCGCTGGGTATCGGCGTGATCACGACGGACGATATCGGTACGAATGGCATCCATCGACTGCGCATCGCCGCGACTTTCGTATTCGACCAGCCGCCGGTGCGCGCGTTTGTCCAGCGATGCGTTGAGGTAGATCTTCACATCGGCATCGGGACAGACAACAGTCGACGTGTCCCGTCCCTCGAGCACCACGTTACCGGCTTTGGCGCGTTCCTGCTGCCACGCCACCAGAAACTCCCGAATTCCGGCATGCGCTGCCACCGGTGAGACCAGCTTATCGATCTCGGGCGTACGAATCTGGGTGGTCACATCCTCATCATTGAGGAAAACATGATTGACACCATCGCGAAATTCGAAATGAACGTCGAAGTGTGTCAGCAGCTCGTCGACTTGTTTGTCATCGGACAGAGCGGTGTTGTGACGTTTACCCAGTAATGCCACCACACGGTAGGTTGCACCGGTATCGAGATATTCGAATCCCAACCGTTGCGCCAGCAGACGCGCCGTGGTCGATTTCCCTGATCCGGCGGGACCATCGATCGTGATGACTTTGCCAGCGAATACGTTGGGGATGTCACGCGCCATCATGATGGCACGATGATAGAGATGACGGGAGACTGCGGCAATCACAATTGTACGATGGGCGTAACTGATGGGTGCCCCTGACGCCCCTTGGGGTGAGCATGGTCGAACTCTCGTCAGGGTTTACCGGAAACCCCACAGTTCTACTGCGGGTGACGACCGTGGGCACCCTTCATCACTCAAATCGTGGGTCGCGCTTCTCCAGAAACGCCGCAACCCCCTCGGCGAATTGCGCCGAACGGAAGTTCTCCAACTGGAACCGGCGTTCGATATCGGTCGTGGTCGAAAATGAACCGTCCATCGTGTGATAAATCGCCCGCTTGTGGCGTGCGAGCACATCGGCGGGACGGCGAGAGAGAATGTCGGCGAGACGTGTGACATGCGTTTCCAACTCATCCTCGGGATACACATGATTCGCCAAACCGATGCGCAGCGCCTCCTGAGCATTGATCCCGTCACCCGTGTACAGCATCTCCAACGCCTTGGCCGTTCCCACCAGACGCGGTAGGAGATATGTTCCGCCCCAATCGGGGCCGAGCCCGAGTTTCACAAACGGGGCTCCGAACGACGCCGATTCGGAACACATTCGCAGATCGCACGCTATCGCCACAAAGAACCCCGCACCGAATGCCGGGCCGTTCACCTGTGCGATGGTCGGCTTCGGTGTTCGTCGCAGCAGATCAACCAGCATCCGCCCTTCGTCGAGCAGTTGCACAAATCCCGCTTCGTTGTCCGACGATTTCAAATCACGCAAATGCGCAATATCGCCGCCGGCACAAAACGCACGTCCCGCACCGGTGATGACCATCGTGCGCACATCGGTGTTGCTGTCGCATTGGCGCACGGCATCGAGAAGCCCACGACGCATTTCGGGAGTCAGCGCATTGAGTTTCTCCGGACGGCTGATCGTAATCGTCGCCACCCGATCCCTGACGGAGGTGATAATCTGCCCTGATGTCTGGTTCATCATCGCGTCAGTGGAGAATGGATGTCACACCCCATAGCCGCCCGACACTTTGATGTGAGAACCGGTGACATACGACGCTTGCGGCGACAGGAGGTAGCGAATCGCCCCGATGAGGTCTTCGTCGTTGCCCATCCGTCCGGCCGGAATGATACGCGCGGGATTCTTCGGTGGGTCGACGGTCGTGTAGTGCATGCCGGGAGACACCATGTTGATCGTGATGCCATCACGAATGGCCTCTTTGGCCAGCGCCGAACTGAACGACAACAGTGCCGTCTTGGCCGCCTGATACGCAGCGGCATTGGGGATTGCCTGCAGACGGTCGGCAAACACCCAGCCGATATTAATGATGCGTCCCGACTTCTTCTTCTTCATCGCTTTGACGGCAAGCAATGACAACCGTGTCGCGCTGGAGAAATTCGACTGAAACATGTTTCTGAGCGTGTCGGTTTTCATGCGCAGAATCGGTCCCCACCAGTAGTCGCCGACGTTGTTGATCAGAACATCCCAGCGCCGAAACGCGCGCTGAAAGTCCTTCGCCACACGTTCGGTGTCCGCAATATCGGTGATATCCGCCAGCCAGTATCGCGCCGACACGCCGTGTTTCTCGCACTCGCTGACAACCGACCGTGCCGATCGTTCGCTGCGGCGTGTGATGATGCCGATATTGTACCCGTCTTTGGCGAGCGCCCTGGCAAACGCCGCTCCCATGCCCTGCGCGCCGCCGGTGATTAAAGCCGACGGACGGTTTCGTTTTGGTATTCGTTGCGTTGCCATCAGTAATTGTTATCGGTTATACACGTTCGAACAACACCGCCATTCCCATTCCACCGGAGACACATAGCGTCGCGATGCCATAACGGGCCCTTCGACGGCGCATCTCATGTAACAGTGTTACGGCAATCCGTGTCCCGCTGCAGCCGATTGGATGGCCGAGCGCAATCGCCCCGCCGTTAAGATTGGTCTTATCCATGTCAAACCGGAGTTCACGCCGGCACGCGAGCACTTGCGCCGCAAATGCCTCGTTCAATTCGATCAGGTCGATATCGTCGAGCGTCAGGTTCGTCTTCTCAAGCAGAGTCTGCACCGCTCGCACCGGCCCAAGCCCCATACGTCGGGCCTCAACACCGACGTTCGCGGCCGCAACAATGCGTGCCATCGGTTGCACAGTCAAACGCTCAGCGGCGGCACCGGTCAAGACGATCGCGGCCGCGGCCCCATCGGTAATCCCCGACGAGTTCCCGGCATGCACCGAACCGCCTTCCTTAAAGACCGGCGGCAGCCTGGCCAATTTCTCTAATGTTGCATCGCCGCGAACATGTTCATCAGAAGCGAATTCCGTCGTCCGTCCTTTGCGGTCGGTCAATGCGATCGGGACCAGTTCCTCGCGGAGCCGATCGCGCGCGCCGGCAGCGCGTTGCTGCGACTGCAACGCATAGCGATCCTGTTCCTCGCGAGTGATTCCGAGTTCCTCAACCAGGTTTTCCGCCGTCCGTCCCATCCGTTGTTCGGCAATCGGACAATCGAATCCATCGCGATACATGCCGTCGACCAACTCACCATGACCCAGCCGATATCCCCAACGTGCACGCGGCAACAAGTACGGCGTGTTCGACATCGATTCGGTTCCGCCGACCAGAAAAACCTCTCCCTCACCCATTTGCGCCGCCTGCACGGCCAGCGCAATGGTCCGCAAACCCGATGCGCACGCCTGATTCACGGTCATGGCCGGTGTCGACTCGGGGACGCCGGCGCGCACTGCAATCTGCCGCGCCGGATTCGGTCCGCATCCCGCCTGCCGCCCGTGACCGATCAGCGTTTCGGCGATCTCTGTCGGTGCAACACCGGCTGATTCCAACGCCGCTCGTGCGGCAATCTCACCGAGGTCCACCGCAGAGAACTCCACCAATGAGCCGCCAAACTTCCCAATCGGTGTGCGAATCGCACCCGCTATGTAAATGTCGTTCGTCATCGGCATTCTATCAACAGCACAACACGTCCTTACGTCCGAATCGCGCGGAGTATACCACAAAACCTGGTGGAGTACAAATAATGCCTTGTGGAACAAGCACCGTGGCGGCAACCGTAGGTCAGGTGCACCGCGCATCATGATCGTCGGCCATGTAAACGCGCGTGACTGCGCGGGGCACCTGACA
>WJJR01000165.1 GCA_014729565.1 Candidatus Zixiibacteriota bacterium
GTGTACGTTACGTCGTCAGCGGGGCAGATCAAGCTCGATGACTTCGCCTATCGCACCGCGACCCCGTTCGTCGAACTGCCGGCGAACGAAGACATTCGCATCGGCGTGGCCTTGTCCACCAGCTCGTCGGAAGCCGACACGATCGCCAGTTTCAATGTGATGTTCGAAGCGGGTGAACGCTATTTCGCAGTTGCGACCGGCGTGGTGGCGGGATCGTATAATCCGAATCCGAATGGCTTGGACATCGGCTTCACGATCCTGGCGCAGGATGGTATTAAGGAAGAGGCGCCGTTCGGCGGTGTCTATGTCAATGGTTTCCATGGCAGCACCGATGCGCCCATGGTGGACATCCGTTTGCGCGGGACATTCTTCAGCTATGCGTTCTTCAACGATATCCAGTACGGCGACTTTGGGACGAACTTTTGGTTGCTGCCGGGTTCCTACACGCTCGATGTGACCGATGCCGCCAACACCACGGTGGTGGCGTCTTATGAGGCCGACTTGAGCGGTCTTGGTGGAAGCGCCGTGTTCGTGTTCGCGTCGGGATTCCTGAATCCGGCACAGAATGGCGGAGTCGCGCCGTTCGGTCTGTTTGTTGCATTACCCGATGGTACCGTGTTGCCGCTGCCGACCGCTCCGGCGCCGACGTATGATCGCTGGGCGTTGAACAAGGAAGCCGATGAATCGGAACTGGCGTCGGGGAGCGTGCCGCGCGACTATGCCCTGAACCAGAATTATCCGAACCCGTTCAATCCGTCGACGACGATCAGCTTTGCGTTGCCGCAAGCGTCGAATGTCAACCTGACGGTTTACAATCTGCTCGGCCAGCGGATGACGACGTTGGTTGACGGGCCGATGTCGGCGGGCAATCACTCGGTGGAATTTGACGCCAGCAGCTATGCGACCGGTGTCTACTTCTATCGTTTGACAACCGACGGTTTTGCCGAAGTGAAGAAAATGGTACTGGCCAAGTAGGCGAGAGGGGACCGCAGTGGTGGTGGGCTGCACAGGGATGTGTGGCCCCGCCGTTGACGGCGGCTCCCTGAGCGATTTTGTGCGGGGCCTACCCTGCTCATCCTGTCCACGGAGCACACTTATACAATGAGGCGTTGAGACAGCGAATGAGCACGGTGGCCCCGATCGCTTTTTGCTTCACAGGGCAATTCTAATGACTACACTACCGACAGCCATGGACAACGCCGTCTCCAGCAGAACGTCCGATCGCCGTCAGGATCTCGCCGGCCTGGTGGGTTTCCTTGCACTCACGATTGCGGTGGAGATCGTCGCCGGGTTGGCGACCAGTTCATCGGTGCGAACGTGGTATCCGACGCTGGAGAAAGCGCCGTGGAATCCGCCGGGCTGGGTGTTTGGTCCGGTGTGGACCGTATTGTATGTGATGATGGCGGTGGCGGCGTGGCGTGTGTGGCGTTACCGCAAAGGTGACGAGCGTGTACGACAGGCACTGGGTATCTTCTATCTGCAACTCACGTTGAACTTCCTCTGGTCAATTCTCTTCTTTGGTCTTCAACTGCCGCTGGCCGGGCTGATCGACATTGTTCTGCTGTTGACTGCGATTATTCTCACGACAATCGTCTTTCGCCGGATCGACCGCTGGGCGGCCTGGTTGATGATCCCGTATGCCCTGTGGGTGGCGTATGCGACAACGTTGAATGCCGCAATTTGGTGGTTGAATCGTTAATTGCCGCGTCATGGCAGCGCGTGCAGCTATGGAATCAGACTGTCGGGTGTGATCTCCCGGCCATTTCGCAGCAGGTTCGATACTTTCCGGAATATCCTGTCATCTTCCTGACGCTGTTTCGACGTTCGCTTTTTCACACCACGCATGACCGGTTGCATCCGGTGGATTGAACTTAGCATTTCGGAATTGCGACTCAGGAATGCCCAGTAGAGGTTCGTTACGGGGCAATTCTTTTTGGGATTGAAACGGCACTGAGAGCAGTAATCGCTCATGCGGTCGATATAGGCGGCGCCGGAAATATAGGGTTTGGTCGTCATGAGGTCACCGACGGCGAACGTCCCCATTCCCAGAACATTGGGTTCTACCACCCAATCGTAGGCATCCTGATAGGCGCACCAGAACCAATCGGTGAGATCACGGGGTGTGACATCGAGCATGGTGGCGAGGCTGGAGAGGATCATGAGACGCGTGATATGGTGGCTATATCCCTCTGTCCAAACGGACCGGACGACTTCATCCAGACAGAACAGGCCTGATTCCTGTTCCCAGAAAACAGGCGGCACTTTTCGTCGGGCGCGGAGATAGTTGGGTGTGGCGCCGCCTTCGGCGGTCTTTTGGGCTTTGGCGGGGCGCCAGGAGCGTCCGGTGGCTGTGCTCCAGCCTCCATCGCCGGGGGCTTTCGCGACCGTGGTTCTGCGACCGGGCATCTTGCGGAATCCATCGGTTTCCACGTGTACGTGATGCATGAATTCACGCCAGCCCAGCACCTGCCGGAGGAATCCTTCCTTACTGGAGAGGGGGATCTCCAGCTTGAGGACATCGTCGACGACGGCACGGGGAAGCAAACGGTGGATGTTAAGCAGTGGAGATATGCGCGTATGAAACAGCCCCGTCGAGGTGTGTGTCATGGCGTCTTCATAAGGGCCGAAGTGGTGCATACATTCGCGCCTGGCCCATGACCACAGCTTGTCGGCGTGCGCCTGTGTTGCAGGAAGCGCTTCCAGGTCGATTGCGCCCGGGTGGTCTGCGAACTGCTCCTCAATGAGTGCTCCGACTTCGCTTGTGATCGCATCGGGTATGAATCGCGGCGGTGTTGGCAGCGGTGGCTGCCCCGTCCACGGTTGCCGGTTATCTGCGTCGAGGCTGAACTTGCCGCCGATCGGTTTGCCATTCTGCATCAGCACGTTGTGTTGTTTGCGCACGAGCCGGTAGAAGGCATCCATTCGCCACGATGTTTTCTCGAGACACGCCTCGCGAAACTGTTCTCGCGTGGTGAGCCAGCCTTCATGACCGATCACGGTGAGTGTGCCAGTTTGAACCCACGGTGACAAATCTGTTCGCAGTTCCCGTTCGGCAGGTTCCATCACGCGAATGGATCCATATTTTGTGGTCAATCGCTTGAGGATTGTATGGTAA
>WJJR01000166.1 GCA_014729565.1 Candidatus Zixiibacteriota bacterium
CAGTGTAGCAACGGGTTGCCCCGTAGCGGCATTGTCAAACTGTGGGAATAGTCGGTCTCCTCACCGGTAGTGGCCATAGCAGGGGGGCAGAGACATCCCGCCATTATCGCATCGGGTGGTACAGACATGTGCCACCCGAGTCTCCTCAAGTTCGGGACTCGAAGAGTATCAGTTCTGGCTTGGGAAAGGTGAAGGGCCGTCAGGTATGGCGAGAGTTGTGACAGTCCGAAGCAAAAAGGCGGGAACAAGTTGTGGTCTGCTGCGTAGATGGTCGATGATAGGCCCGATTGTCTGACGACCGGTCAGGCACCGCACGCTGAATCCTGTTGACTTGACCAGTAGTAGCCGCCTGATTGTGAACAGTATCACGCTGTGCCCCAGGTCTGATAGGTCCAGACAACTTGGCTTAGACAACTGACGTAACCGACATCTTTTCGGGTGTCTGTGACATTCTAACGGAGTCTGATCATGAGTAATGCTGTCGCGGGGCGTGCGCCCCGAACCAGAAAGAAAAAGGAGCAGTCCGAGATTCGGATTGTCCAATTGCAGGAAGCCGATCTCCTCGATGCCGCCAAGCTGATGTATCGTTCGGCCAACGCCTTACGCAAGTCGGCCGGCTTGGAACCGTATACCACTCGCTTTCGCGCCGCGCCGCCTTTGCTCAGCCACATTTACACCCAGGACCCTGATCTATCGTGGGGCGCCTACGAGGGCGACAAGCTGGTCGGGTTTTCCAGCTCCCACATGCGGGACCGTCAGTGGCACATCGCCTATCTCTTTGTCGATCCCGACTATCAGGATCGTGGCTTGGGCAAACAACTGCTCAGGCAAGGGATCGATGAGGCCACACGTCGCGAAGCGCACTTCATGTCGCAGTGCACGTTCATTTACAATACGAAGTCGATCGGCCTGTATACCAAGATGGGCATGTTCCCGCGCAAGAACCTGATGCATCTCGAGGGCCCGCCGGCGAGTTCGTATCAATGGCCGAAGCTGTCGGCGCCGATCAAGCCGGAAATGATCACGTCGACCCAGGTGCTTAATGATCTGAACCTGATGGACCGTGAAGTACGCGGCATCAACCGTGCGGTCGACCATTGCTACTGGCTGGCTGACGACCATCACGAAGGCTATGTCTTCCGTCACAACCGCAACATGGTCGGGTACGCGTACATTTCGCAGCAGGGACGGATCGGGCCGGTGCTGGCGATGCGCGACATGTATCTCCCCGAGATCATTCTTCACTGCCTGCACCTGCTGGCCGAGCGCGGCGACGATGTAGTGCCGAAAATCTGGCTCAACGGTAAGAACTTCACCTCGCTGCAGATGGTTTTGAACAACGGTTTTCAGATTCAGGAGATCGGACTGCTGTTGACCAACCGGATGTTCTGCGACGTGCGGCGGTATGTGCCGTCGTCGATGGCAGTGTTTTAGGGGGAATGCACGGATCTCGTGGCCCTGATGAGGTCTTATTCATCAGGGCTCGCATAACTCACGTCGAAACAGGGTCAAGACGCTTCCAGTGACACTGCACTCCTAACATAGTCGTCAGAGTCTATCCACCTGCCCCGTGAGCGAATGTCCGCACCGAGCTGGGGCTCGGTGCTCCGTGTTCCGCACTCGTCTTTTCCATTCCCTCGCACAACCACACACATTACCTTGGTCCCCCTATGGACGGACTGCGCGTACTGGTTGTCGATGACGAAAAGTCGCAGCGCGACCTGATGGGCGGTGCGCTGGAAAAGCAGGGATATGCGGTCACCAAAGCAGGTTCCATCGACGAGGCTCTGGCGGCTGCGGAGAAAACCTTCTTCGAAATTGCATTGCTCGACATCAAGATGCCCGGCGGATCGGGGCTTGATCTTCTGGAACAACTGAAAACATCGAATCCTGACTTGCAGGCGATCATCGTGTCGGCGCATGGGACGTTCGAACACGGTCTCGAAGCGATGAAGAAGGGCGCGTTCGATTTTGTTACGAAGCCGATCGATTTGCCGCAGTTGATGAATTCGTTGCAGCGCGCGCTGGAACGCCACTGGCTCCTGGCGGAGAATCGCTACCTACGGGAACGCCTGGAAGAGCCATTTCGCGATGACAACATCGTCTACAACTCACCGCGCATGACCGAAGTGTTCTCAACGGTCAAGCGAGCGGCGGAATCCGACACAACCGTATTGGTTCGGGGCGAGTCCGGGACGGGGAAGGAAGTTGTTGCGCGGGCATTGCATCGGGCGTCGTCGCGGGCGGAGAAGAGTTTCATCGCTGTGAACTGTGCCGCGCTGCCGGAGACACTGCTTGAAGCCGAATTGTTCGGCGCCGAGAAAGGTGCGTACACCGGATCCACCGCGCGACGCATCGGGCGCTTTGAGCTGGCCACCGGCGGCACGTTGTTCCTCGATGAACTGGGCGATGTTCCCGCTGCGATTCAGGCGAAACTCCTGCGCGTTCTTGAACAGAAGACATTCGAACGTCTCGGCGGCACCGAGACAATCCGTTCCGACTGCCGCGTAGTCGCCGCGACACATCGCAACCTTGAGGAATTGGTCAAGCAGGGGACGTTTCGCGAGGACCTGTACTATCGCCTCAACGTCATTCAGATTCACATTCCGCCGTTGCGCGAACGTCCGGAAGATATCAAACCATTGATCGAAACGTTCATTAAGCGTTTCAATCGTGACCGGTCGCAACCCATCGAGGGTATCACGGCTGCCGCCAAGGATGCACTGCTACGCTACCATTGGCCGGGCAATGTGCGTGAGCTGTTGAATGCGGTGGAGCGTGCCTGTGTGCTCGCACGGGGTACCGCTCTCGATGTGCGCGACTTCCCCGTCAGTATCGCCGTCGGTGGCGAGTCCGCTGCCGACGAGCCCGGCGGCCCGGCGCCGACATTGCCGATG
>WJJR01000167.1 GCA_014729565.1 Candidatus Zixiibacteriota bacterium
AATAATTCCAACACGTACAGAGCTCATCGGTAATCTCACCTCCTGCCGATCTGTGCGGCTCGGGCAGTATAAACGTGTGACAGTTGTAAGTAAATGGCGACGCGACGCAATTGAGCGATTGTTGGAGCCGAAAGTGAAGCTATTGTCAACAGAGACGAATCACTTGGCGGGGTGATCCCGGTGGGCGGCGATGTGATCGTCGGGAATGATGCCATCCTGTTCGGACACCTCTTCGGCACGCTCTCCGACATCACGCAGACGAAAGTGCTCGCGACGAAGGAAATAGAATCCCAGCAGTGTGATCGGGATATACTGCGCGGCGTGCAGAATGATGGCGACGGCCAATCCCTGGCTCTTCTCCAACCCGTAAACCGACAGCGACACCTGAGTGGCCCAGTGGAATACACCGACATATCCGGCGGTCGAAGGAATCGAAATCATCAGCGAGACGACAACGAGCACGACGAACGAGGCCTCCCACGGAAGATGGTCGAACCCCAACGCCAGAAAGATGAAGTAGTTCGATATGCCCATTATGAACCACAGCAGCAGCGACGACGCCGCAATCCCCAGTGTGGTTGGCCAGTTGTGATGAATCCGCAACCCCAGCGCGAACTTCGTCATGATGTCGCGCGCCTGCGCCTGGACTTTCTCGGAGAAGGGGCGCAGCAATCGCCCGATGACATTCACCACTTGGTTGTTGCGATACTGCAGGAGCGCAAGGAGCAGGCTGAGCCCCATGGTCACCGCCAGAAAGATCCAACCAACATACTGAATGCGGCCAACCTCCGTCAGCTCGGTGATGCGCGAAAACGCGAACACAAGCCAGAGGAAGATTAACAGCGTCAGTGAATCATAGACACGCTCGACGATGATGGTGGCGAGGCTGGCTGATCGCGACAGACCGGTCTTTGCCCCCAACGATATCGCGCGGGCAATTTCACCAAGGCGCGCGGGCAGAACGTTGTTCACCATAAAACCGATCATGGTCGACGAGTACACGCGGGCATAACTCACCCGTCCCACGGGACGCAAAATCAGCCCCCAGCGCCATGCGCGCAGGAACATCACACCGACCACCAGGATCAGATTGGGGATCAGGTACTCCCAGCGGGCATTCTGGAGGGTCACCCACAGCTCGTTGTATTCGACTTTGCGGAGGGCGAGCCAGAGGAAGAAGACACTGACGATGGCGCCGATAATCGCCTTACGACGCATGATCATTCTCCGCCAGTTCGACGGGGCTCGGCGACCCGATACGCGTTTCGTCTTGTGCCACCCGTTCGAGAATCGATTCGGTCTCGCGGGCCGCTTCGTCCCAATGAAAGCCCTCAGCCCACTCCAGCCCGCCGGCAATCAGTGTCTCACGCAGTGCATTATCGGAGATCATGCGCCGGAGACGGTCGGCCAATGCGTCGATGTCACCATAGGGGTAAAGCAGCGCCGTCTTCCCGTCGCGGGCCGAATCGCGCAAACCGGGAACGTCCGCACACACCACCGGTGTCCCACAGGCGTTGGCCTCGATGTTGGTCAGCCCCCAGCCTTCCTTCAGCGAGGGACAGACAACTACCCACGAAGAGCGCAAGATCTCAACCTTACGCTCGGCACTGACGAACCCGGCAAAGCGCACACGGTTCGCCACACCCAAATCAACCGCGCGTTGCCGCAGCCGGCGATCATCATCCCCGGAGCCGACCACCGTCAGCGTCAGGCCCGGAAACTCATCCTGAATGCGGGCCGCCGCTTCGAACATGTGGTCGACCGATTTGTACTTTTTGAGCCGGCCGACATAGGTGACAGACGGTTCCGTCGTCTTATCCTGCAACGGATCGGTGCGGTACAATTGGTGGTCGATGCCGCAGTGCACGACGCGAACCTGATTTGCCGGAATGCCGCGGCTCGTCAAATCCTGCTTCGTGCTCTCCGAGATCACCAGAAACGGTGTGTGGCGGTAATACCGCGGCACCGGCTGTTCCATCAGATAAATGTAAGACGCCAACAGCGCATTGATTTCCTGGAAGACGGTTGTTGCGAACAAGTGCGGCACCACAGCGAGAATCGGGACAGTGGAGAACCGTGGCGTATAAATCGGAATCTTGTTGATGTCTTCAATCGCCACATCGAACGTCTGTTCGCGCATCAGTCGTTTGGCGGCGCGCGGAGCGGTCCAATTGAACGTGTGCCGGGAGCCGCGACGAATGACACGGAGGCCATCGTATTCCTCGGTGTCCGCCGCGCCGGGAAACCCGCTGCACAGCAGTGTCACCTCGTGTCCCCAGCGCGCCAGCCGCGACAGCAACTCCTGCAGGTGCACTTCCGCGCCGCCCGACAGGGGGTTTTTCAGGTCTTGCCAGTTAATCGCCAGAATTCGAAGAGGCACAACGCGCGTTCCTTGAAAGTGATGCGAACGGCTTCGTGATTACGATTCGTCATCCACGGTTGTCGTTGTCCCGGCGGCCGCCGTGTCGGCCGCTGAACCGTCCTTATCCTGACGGTCGACCACGCTTTGCACTTGGGCGAGAATCGACCGGCTCTCCCGATCATCCGGATTCGATTCCAGCCAGTTGGTCATCATCGATGTTAATGTGTCGTATCGGCCGGTCGTGTAGTACAACTGCACCAACGTCCGATAGGCCATTTTATAATCCGGTGAGCGCTCCCTGACATCTTCAAGGATGTCAATGGCACGCGTGGAGTCGCCGATCGTGCGGTATGCCATCGCGATACTGGATTCGATGCGATCACGATCGGCCTGCGTCTCCTCCGCCAATGTCAGCAGTGTGTCCAACTTTTCCGGACGGCGGTTGTCTGCCCACATTTGCGCCAGGTAGAGTAAACCATCCGATTCCGTCGGCAATGTTCGCGCCCCCTTCAGGGCATACTCTTCGGCCTTCTCCAATTCACCGCGCCGGCGGTACTCATCGGCCACCACCAGGAACGTCGAGAAGTAATTGCCGACCAGGCGCCGCGTGTTCTCGTTCTTGTAGATGTCCGGATCGTTGAGCCCCCGAAACTGGAACACGCTGTCGATGCGATGGCGCATGAGATCCAACGCGACCATGTTGCTGCCTCTTTCGCGCACCAGACGCTGGACGAATCCGATCATCAACAGGTACCCATCGAGGGGGCGGCCGCGGTACTGCCGGCTGGACGACGATACGGTCACCGCAAAGTTGATCGTGTCCTGCCAGTTGTTGGCCGTCAGGATCTGATCGACCATTTGGTCCTGGATGCGGATCAGCTCATTCTCCTCGGTGCGGTAGTGGGTCAGGCGGCGGATCTGGTTGTCGGTCAGGTCCATCGGAACGTCGAGCTTATTCTTCAGGTGGCGGATGTACCAATGCGTGTTGAGCAGACTCAAGTTGGCATTGCGCACGTCGGTGCGGATCCCGTACACCTCCTGCAGGCACCACAGCGGGAAGGTGTCGTTGTCGCCGTTGGTGAACAGGACCGCGTTCGGATCGCACGACGCCAAAATATTATATCCGTAATCATATGCGATATAGTTATTCGATCTATCGCATTCATAATGGTTCGATGATAGTGTTCGAATGGGTAGCGCCATGACGATGAGCGCGCCCACGGCCGCCCACGGTGCCGCGCCGCCCGACAGCCAGCGCACCAGCACCGCACCGCCCAGACCGATCGTCATCCCGAAGAAGATAAACGCCGCCGTAAAGAAGTAGTCCCGGTTGCGCACCTCCAGATACGCGTCCTGCGCCACCGGATCGTAC
>WJJR01000168.1 GCA_014729565.1 Candidatus Zixiibacteriota bacterium
CGATGTCCTCATTCCGGCCGCCCTGGAAAACGTGATCACGTCCAAAAACGCGAACAAAATCAAGGCCCGGGTGGTAGCAGAAGGAGCGAATGGACCGACGACACCGGAGGCGGACGACATCCTCTACGAGAAAGGGATTCACGTTATCCCGGATATCCTTTGCAATGCCGGTGGCGTGACCGTTTCGTACTTTGAATGGGTGCAGGATCGGATCGGCTATTTCTGGGAAGAGGACGAAGTGAACCGTCGACTCGAACTGGCCATGAACCGATCATTCAACGATGTGCTCAATATGTCGCTGCTCCACAAAACACCCCTGCGTGTCGCGGCGTATATGCTGGCAATCAAGCGTGTGGTCGACGTTATTCAAATGCGGGGTGTGTACGCGTAGTCTATTGAACTGAGGAAGCGGGAGATCACTGCGTGTTGTTTACCGATCCCATATACCTGCTGAGTTTCCTGCCGGTGCTGTTGTTCTCGTTGACGTTTCACGAGGCGGCGCATGCGTGGATGAGCAACCGTCTCGGCGATCCGACCGCGCGTATGCTGGGGCGGCTGTCGTTGAATCCGCTGGTGCATCTGGATGTTGTCGGTACGCTGATGCTGGTCATGACCGGACGGTTTGGCTGGGCGAAGCCGGTCCCGTTTGATCCGCGCAATCTTGCCGACCCGCGCCGGGGAATGTTCAAAATCGCGGCCGCCGGTCCGGCGTCGAATCTCATTCTGGCGATCGGGTGCGGCATGATCGTGCGAATTCTGATCGGCTACGGTTGGGGCACCGAAATTCAGTCGGGGTTCATCCACGTGCTTGGCAAGATCTTCGCAATGGGCGTGATCATGAATCTGTCGCTGGCGTTTTTCAATTTGATCCCGTTGCCCCCGCTCGACGGCTCCAAGATTCTGATGGGGCTGGCGCCACCCGCGTGGGACCGTGCGCTGTTCAATCTCGAGCGGATCGGCCCGCCGATACTGATCGGTCTCATTCTGATGGGTTTCTTCGTTGGTTTTTCGCCGATCTGGGCCGTGATGTCACCGTTTGTTCAGACACTCTCGTTTGCGTTCACGGGTGTACCGCTCAACATTCTGTGGGCACTCGCCTACGCGTAACTCTGATGCAGACTCGTCGCGCATTCGGCAACCGTTCCACCATCAACGCCATTGTTATTGCCATCTTTGGGTTGTCCGTTGTCGGACTGATGGCGTGCGCGCGTCCGCCCTGGCCACCTCTCGTCGATCGCAGTCAGAGCATGCGCACGCGCCTTGAGATGCGACACAGTGAAATCGAATCCGCGACCTATCGCGTGCGTTGGGAGGCCCGCGGCACCGAACCACATGGGCAGTTCATACTCCGATTGGCGTATCGCTCGCCCGACCTGTTCTATGTCAGTGGTCTGGGTCCGCTTGACATTCCTGCGTTCACCGGTGTGGTGCGCGGCGACGAGTTTTGGTTCATCGATCATCACAACGACGAATACGTCCATGATCAGGTCGCCAATCTCGGGCAGTACAACGTTCCGCTCTCCGCGTTCTTCACAACCCTTTGGCGTGATCTCTTCTCGGGGGGCTGGGGTGGCGATGGCGAGCAGCCGTTGCGCCCGTCCAACGATGATCGCGACTGGTATGTCGGATCAGATGGGGTGTGGAGTTGGCGCGTCGAATGGGATGCCGATGACCGCGCTCCGAAGCGTGTGATTGTGCAGACAGCGGGCGAGGGGGAGCCGACCACGGCCGATGTCCGATGTCACCGATTTCAGGACGAGTTTCCGTATTGGGAGATGGATGAAATTGCGTTGCAGGGATACCCGGGCGGTGGACAGCACCGCTGGGAGTTCCGTGATCAGAAGTACAACGTGGATATCCCCGACCGTTTCTTCCGACCGCTCGCCCGGGCTGCCGTCGAGGGCAAGTAGAAGTGGTGTAAGTCTTTGGCGTGTAGGGTATTGACAAAACCGATTATGTCGATACTTTGTGTATGGCAGGGCGGTCGATACAAGTACTCACCGGCTTGACTCGAAGCACGATGCGAAAGAGAACTCTCATATGGTGTGTGGCGGCGTTGGGCCTGTCTATCTGGGCTCGGCCGGCCATCGCCTCAGACCGCGCTCCAACGCCTGATGTCATCCATCAGATTGAAGCGGCGGCCGCGAGAGGCACTCTGGATTTCGAAAGCGCCTTACTCTACAAAGTCCGCGCAATCAGCAACCCCGCGGCCTTGCCGGAGCCATATCGTGCGCAGGCGACGGCCACACCCATCCGCTGCGGTACACCCGTTGTTGCTGAAGCCTACAGCTCTCTGAATCGTCTGTCGGTCAGCGCCCAAAATGAAATCACCTCGTCATTCTCGCGCCGACCGACCGACTCGACCTACGTTTCGCCCGGTGGATACTTCGTCTTGCATTATGATCTCGACAGCGTCAACGCGGTACCATCGGCCGATGACGATTCGAGCGGTTTCCCCGACTTCATCGAACGTTTGGCCCTCTACCTGGACAGCGCCTGGAATGTCGAAGTCGAAACCCTCGGCTGGCGGCGGCCTCCGTCGGATGGCACCGCCGGTGGCGACAGCCTCTACGACGTCTATCCGACCAGCATCGGATTCACTTACGGTGTCACCGTCCAGGATTCGCCCGGCCCGGAAGAATGGAACGACTACTCGAGCTACATCTTGCTGAACAAGAGTTTCCTGGGCTTTCCTCCGAACGACGATCCGGAAGGCGATCAAATTGGCTCGATGAAGGTGACATGCGCGCATGAGTTCAATCATGCGTGTCAGTTCGCCACCAGCCCGCTCCACACGTTGGTGGCCGACTCGTGGTGGCAGGAAATCAGCGCCACGTGGATGGAAGACATCGTTTACGATATGGTAAACGACAATTACAATTACCTTGAAGATTACTTCGTCGATCCGACCATCAGCCTCTTCGATGGCGGACTGCGCAAATACGGTGCATTTGGTTTCGCCAAGGTGATGGAAGAGGCGTACGACACGGCGGTTGTCCGCGATGCCTGGGAATTGATGCGGTGGCTGCAGGCCAAACAGGCGATCGATTCGGCGATGAGCTTCTACGGAAGCGGACTGTCCGGTCTATTCGCCCGGTTTGCTGACTGGAACTACTTCACCAATTCGCGCGATGACGGTTTGCATTTCAGCGAAGGTGCGGAGTATCCGCTCATGCCCATTTATGCCACCCATTTGCTCTATCCGATATTGAACCGTCCGGGGCCCGATCTTCAAACCATGGCCAGTTCATACATCCACTTCGAGCCGGATCCCTCCGGACGCGACATGGTGGAGTTCACCTTCAACGGTGCGAACGGGATCGACTGGGCGCCCACGCTGATTCAATTCGATTCGAGTGGTTCCAGGCAGACATTCGAATTCGATCTCGATCCGGTGACCAGCGACGGGAAACTGTATCTGAGCAGTTTCGATGACATGGCGCGTGCGGTACTCATCGGAAACAATGTCCACTGGTCGGGTGGTGCGGATCATTACACGTATTCGGTTCGATTCCTGACGCGGGCGGACTGTGACGATGACGCAGACGCCGACATTTTCGACATGCTGTACCTGATCGAGTCGATCTTTTCCGGTGGTCCACTGCCCGTACCGGTGTGGCAGATGGGCGATCTCAATTGCTCCGGCGGTCTTGACATTTTGGATGTATCAATCAGCATTGACTATATTTTGAAGGACGGTGCGGCCCCATGCGCGCCGTTTGAGTAAGTTGCTGTGAGATAAATAGTTGCGTTTACGGGTTTAGCCCTTCGTTGGGCGGTTTCTTGGGCGAGAATTCACTTGACGGTTTCACATCGGTCTGGTACTATGCGCCAACCCTTTGGGAGGTGGACACTTCACTCCTCGAGGGAAGCGCCGATAAGGTGATGGGGGAAACGTCGATCCGGCCCCACGACAGGGGATGTGTCGGCGATACTTCAGTACTTTAGTTTGAGTATAATAGCCAGTCGCTCTCGAGAGGAGGAGGGATGACAAGCAAGAATCTACTGCGGGGTGGAATGCTGTTGATGTTGGTCCTGATGATGGCGATGTCAGGCTGTACATTCCGTGATGCTCCACCGTGGGACGATGACGATTGGGGCAAAGGCGACAAGAAGATGATGGCCGGTGACTGGGCGGAGCAGGATTCCTTGATCGCGCTGCGACAGCGCGTTGAAGATTTGGAACGGCGTACCGCCGCCAATGAAGAACTTGCTGAACAGGCCAATGTGACGGCGGAGAAAGCGCTGGCCTGTTGCCGCAAAGACTACACCGTCATCATGACCGAAGAGATCTATTTCGATCTCAACAAGTTCCAAGTTCGTCCGGACGACTATCCGGCGTTGGATCGCGTGGCGGCGAAGATGAAAGAGGATCCGGATCTGATTGCCGAATGCAAGGGCCACACCGACGGCCTCGGCGCCACCGATTACAACATCGTGCTCGGCCAGAAACGCGCCGACGCTGCACGGATGTATCTGGTCAACAAGCACAACATCGCGCTCGGACGCATTTCGATCCGCACCTTCGGGGAAGAGGCGCCGATCGCGTCGAATGACACCGCGGAGGGACGTATGAAGAACCGCCGCGTGTCGATCGATGTGCTTGGCTTTGTCATGGACGAGGAATAACACGTCTCATCGACGTTTTCGAAGGGTGGGGCCCCTCAGGCCCCGCCCTTTTGAATTTGAGCGACGGCGTCACATCTCCCGGCCAGCGATGTTGGGAACCTTCACGTGGTCACCGTGTACGATTGCCTCTGCGAACGGTCGGTTGAGGTTTGGCGTCGGCGTCGAAATTGTGTTGATTCTCTGAGTTCAGATTATAGAATACTGTGATACTCTGACGGACGCCAAGAGCACCCTGCGTCAACGATGTAATTGCTGCTATGATTGAGGTTCGGAATCTCACCAAGCACTACGGGCCCACCCGGGCACTCGACTCGGTCTCCTTTACGGTGCCAACCGGCCAGATTCTCGGCTTCTTAGGCCCCAACGGCGCCGGCAAGACCACCGCGATGAAGATCATCACCGGGTATATGCCGCCGACCGAGGGAGAGGTCGTGGTCGATTCGCTGGACGCGATTGAGCAGTCTCTGGAAGTGCGCCGCAAAATCGGGTACCTCCCCGAGAGTACCCCGCTGTACACCGACATGAATGTGATCGACTATCTCAACTTCGTGCAGCGGCTGCGCGGTATCCCGAAATCGGAGCATACCACGCGCAACAAGCGGATGATCGAACTGTGCGGCTTGGGAGAGGTGGTCCGCAAGGATATCGGCGAACTGTCAAAAGGATACCGGCAGCGCGTTGGCCTGGCCCAGGCGATGGTGCACGATCCGGAGATTCTCATCCTGGATGAGCCTACGGTTGGGCTGGATCCGAATCAGATCGTTGAGATTCGAAACTTGATCCAGACACTCGGTCGGGAGAAGACGCTGATTCTGTGCACGCATATCCTGCCCGAAGTCGAGGCGGCATGCAGACGCGTGTTGATCATCAATCGCGGACGCATCGTGGCCGACGGCACAACGTCGGAACTCCGCGCGGCGGCCAGCGGACGCGATCGCCTCACGGTCGAGATCAAAGGACCGGAGGGAGAAGTGCGTCAGGCGCTGGAACAGGTGAACGGTGCGGCGCGTGTGGCGCATGCCGACGATGGCGACCGTCCACCGGCCGACACGTCAACCGCTCGATTTGTCGTCGAATCGGCGCCGGGACGCGATTTACGGGAAACCATTTTCACCCTGGTGCGTGATCGGTCGTGGATCTTATTGGAGATGCGTCGCGATGCGGTCCGTCTCGAGGATGTGTTCCGTCAGTTAACGCGCGACACACAGGCGGATCGGGAGGAAGCGTCGGTTTCATGAGTACTCTCCTTGCCAACACCTGGACATTCACCGTCAAGGAACTGCGCGGGTTCTTCAATTCCGCCGTTGCCTACGTCGTATTGACGCTCTTCTTGCTGATTGCCGGCTGGTTTTTCTCGACCAGTCTGTTTCTCGTCGGCCAGGCCGATCTGCGTGAACTGTTTTCCATTGTCATACCACTTGTGTTTCTGTTTTTCATCCCGGCACTGACCATGCGCGTCATCGCCGAAGAAAAGAAGTCCGGAACCATTGAGTTGCTGGTTACGATGCCCGTGCGCGACATTGAGATTGTGCTGGGGAAGTATTTTGCAGCGGTTATTCTCGTCGCTTCCGGACTGGCCCTGACATTCGCGTACCCGTTGACGATTTCTATTCTCGGCAATCCCGATAGTGGGGCATTGATCGGCGGTTATCTCGGGTTGTTTCTCATGGGCGCTGCGTATGTCGCCATTGGGATGTTCACCTCGGGACTGACGCAGAATCAGATTATCGCGTTTATTATTGGCTTCGTTATCATTTTCGCGCTCTACATGTTCGACAAGATGCTCATGTTTGTCCCGCCGTCTCTGGCATCGGTGCTGGAGTACGCTTCGGTGAATTATCACTTCCAGAATCTGGAGCGCGGTGTGATCGATTCACGCAACGTGGTGTACTATCTATCGTTGATTGTGCTGTTCCTGTTTCTGTCAGTGCGGACGTTGGAAGCGCGTAAATGGCGTGGGTGATGCGAATGGTGTGTTGTAGGTGATCGCTATGTCTGTTCTACGCAATGTCAAACGAGGTTTCAGTTCGATCACATCGGTTCCCGTCGTGTTCGGGATTCTGATCGTCGTCAATCTGCTGGCGACGGCGTTCTACGTGCGCGCCGATATGACCGACTCGAAAATCTACTCGCTGTCGGATGCCTCCAAACGAATCGCGCGCAGTCTCGATGATCCCGTGGTGGTCAAACTCTATTTCACCGAGGAGTTGCCGGCGCCGTACAACCAGCACGCACGCTATCTCAAGGACCAGTTGTACGAATATCAGAATTACTCCGGCGGTCTGCTGCGGTTTGAGTTTATCGACCCGGTGAAGCAGGACCGCGAACAGGAGGCGCGTCAGATGGGCATTCCGCCGGTCCAGGTGAATGCCGTCGAAAAAGACAAGATCGAACTAAAGAAAGTCTACATGGGCGCGGTGTTTCTGTTCGAGGACAAACGCGAAGTCATCCCGGTCATTCAGTCGACCGATAATCTCGAATATGAAATCTCCAGCGCGCTGATGAAAGTCACCACCGAGGAACTGCCCCAGGTCGGCATCCTGCAGGGACACGGCGAGTCGGATATCGCCGAGGACATCTCGCTCGGTGCTCAGACTCTGCGGCAGCTCTACGATGTCCGGGTAATCACCATTGCGCCGGGTCAACTGCTCGATGAAACGCTCGTTACGCTGCTCATTGTCGGCCCCACGGACTCCTTGTCGCTGTGGGAACAGTACGCCATCGATCAGTTCATTATGCGGGGCGGACGGGTTGCCGTTTATTACGATCCGGTGACGGTCGATGTGCAGGTCCAGAGCGCGACAACGTTGGAGAATAACTGGGAGGAGTTCTTAGCCCATTACGGTATTGGATTTCAAGAGGGCCTGGTGCTCGACACCCGCAATTCACGCATCGCGGTAATGCAGCAGCAGGGCGCGATCCGTTTTCAGAATGTCGTGGAATTTCCCTTCCTGCCGCAGGTCTACAATTTCAACGATGAGAACATGATCGGCAAAGACCTGGAAGCGGTGAACCTGCCCTTTGTGGCGCCGCTGGATTCGACGGTCGCCGACTCTCTCGGTTATGACTTCGAGCCGATTTGCTGGTCATCCGGGCAGTCGGGAATTCGCCGGCCACCCTATCATCTCAGTCCGATGCAGGAGTTCACACAGTCCGACTTTAATCAGCCGTTCCAGGTATTGGCGGCGGTGATTTACGGAAGCTTCCAGAGTGCCTTTCCCGATGGGCCGCCGGCAATGGCCGATACGGCCATCGACCTCTCGGCGTTGCCTCCGGTTCAGACAGAAGGCGATCCCAACCGGTTGGTCGTCGTGGGTGATGCGGAGTTCTGCGGTGATCGTCACATGCAGCGCAATCCTTCGAATGCCGCAATGTTTCTCAATGTGGTCGACTGGCTGACACAGGAAGAAGGTCTGATTACCATCCGGTCCCGCGAGGTGATATCGCGGCCACTGGAGGAAGTTTCCGATGGTACACGCCAGGCCGTCAAATACGCCAACATCTTCGGACCGCCGGTTCTCGTGGTTGTATTCGGATTGATTCGCTGGCAAACGAAACGCCGCCGGAAACGGTGAGTGGCAGAACCGATTTCTGTGAAACGAAGCGTCTATGATGAAACGTAGCCTGATTGTCCTTGTCGTTGCACTGGTCGCCCTCTGGCTGGGATGGCACTTCTATTCCTCGTCGGAGGAAGAACGTCTCTCAGTGCCGCAGCACGAACGATTCTTCGTTGTCGATACCTCCCTGGTCGATTCCGCGGCAATGAAATACGCCGATTGGACTCACTTGTCGAAGATTGACGGCCAGTGGATATTTCATGGAGACGATTACACCTATCCCGCGAACGCCGAACAGCTCATGACGGTGTTTGAGACGACCAACAAGATGGTGTTGGAGAACATGATCTCCCGCAGTCCGTCAAAGTTTCGGAAATTCGAAGTCGACACGACGCGGGGACGTGTCATGCGATTTTACCACGAAGGCGAGCCGCTGGCCGAGTTCGTAATCGGCAAGCTGGGACCGGGCGTCACCCACACCTACGTTCGTCAGCTCGACTCGGATTCGGTGTATCTGGCGCGGGGCCGATTCCGAAGTCTCTACACGCAGATGCCCGACATGTGGAAGTCGAGTGTCATCATTCCCTGTGATACGTCGACGGTTGACACGATTCGTTGGATCTATCCGGATGAGGAAGTGCGGCTGGCGCGGAGCGCTGACGATACCTGGATGGCATGGTCATCGGTCACGGGGGAACAGCAGGCCGATTCCGCCGCCGTGTCACGCGTGTTGAATCGCATGTGCCCGTTCACCACGCACACGTTCCTTCCCGACGGCAGCCCGGACAATCCCGATTTCAGTTCGCTGGCACTGCAGTTGATCATTGTGCACGGAGCTGGAACCGCCGACACCGTGATATGGGCTGAGAAGAAACCCGACGAGCAACGCCTCTTCGCACGCCTTTCCGGCCAGGGAAAGCCGATCTTCCTGTTCGGCCGGCAGGCGTTCGATCAAATCGCCTATCCCTTCGACAGCCTGGTGGTCAGCGAGTCGGCCGAATCGGAATCCTAGCGATTGAAACGAACGCGCCGCCTCCATAGCTTGCAGGTGCCCTCGCACGGTTGGCAGCCGCGTCGGCCGGGTAAGAAAGCAGGCATGATATGCTTGTAGGAATCGGCATCGATCGGATTGAAATCGAACGCGTTCGTGATGCGTGGCAGCGGCACGGAAGACGAATGCACCGGCGTGTTTACACCGATGCGGAATGGGAATACTGTCTCTCACGCTATGATCCCGCGTCGTCTCTGGCCGCACGGTTCTCCGCGAAGGAGGCTGCAATGAAAGCGTTGGGGCGCGGTTGGGGCGGCGGCATCTACTTCCGCGATATCGAGGTCAGCCGCGACGGCGCCGGCGCGCCAGGGCTGGTTCTTCACGGACAGGCGGAAAACTACGCCCAGACCATCGGCGCCGGGCGCGCCGTGGTCAGCCTCACAC
>WJJR01000169.1 GCA_014729565.1 Candidatus Zixiibacteriota bacterium
GCCGTACCTACGCGATGAACCGATGGGTTTTTCAACACGCCCCTTGGCCAGGTGATGGATGTCGAGAACAACATCATATGGGGTGTCCCGGATGTTGTTTTTGGCCTTTCGCAATCACCCGGATGAATCCGGGTGCCAGTGGTCCTCCCAGCATGGCTGGCCCTCCCACCAACGTGTCAAAGGCGATATCTCCCCCCTGCAAAACTGACAATTCTCGCTCGGGTTGGGCGGGACACGACTGGCATGAGGCCGTATAATGGGGTGGACGGTGCCGTGCACGTCGCATGACGTGCCGGTATATGCAACGATCACGTATCACCGGTCCCTCCGGGGGTTCCCGTAAGGAGAGATCATGACAGAGACCACTACGACCGCTCTGCCGCCGCCGGTTCCATTTAAGTTCGGGGAGCATCACTTCTCCCACGCGGCCAACACACTCGAGTCGTCGATCATCCGTGAAATCCTGAAACACTCGAGCCAGCCGGGGGTGATTTCGTTTGCCGGCGGGCTGCCCGCCCCCGACCTGTTCCCGATCGAGGAACTGCGGGAGGCAGCCGACCGGGTGCTCACCCGTTTCGGTACACAGGCCCTCCAGTACGGCCTCTCGATGGGCTATGGACCCCTGCGTGAGTTTTTGGCCGAGCGGTTGACGACCCACGGCGGTACCCAGCTCACGGCCGACAACATTCTGATTACTGCGGGGTCTCAGCAGGGTCTCGATATTTGCGGTCGAGCGTTTCTGGAGCGCGACAATTATGTTGTCTGTTCACGTCCGACCTACCTCGGGGCGCTGCAGGCGTTCAATTTCTATGGCGTCAAGTATGCCGTCGTGAACATGGACGATGAGGGCATGGTGGTTGAATCAATCGACCCGATAATTGAAAAGCATAAACCCCGCTTCATCTATGTCGTGCCGAATTTCCAGAATCCGACCGGGATCACGATGTCAGGCGATCGTCGACGCTTGCTGGTCGAAAAAGCGCAGAAGTACAGCGTGCCGATCATCGACGACAACCCGTACGGCGAGCTGCGCTACTCGGGCCAGTCGGCTCCATCGATCAAGCAGATCGGTGGGCAGGCGGTGATCCAGCTTGGGACCTTCTCCAAGACGATCTCGCCCGGCCTCCGGATCGGCTGGCTGGCGGCGTCGCGGCAGACGATGGGCATGTTTGAGCGGGTCAAACAGTCGACCGATTTGCATACCACGCAATTTTCGCAGTTTGTCATTTACGAGTTCATCCAGAACGGCGCTTTGGATCGCCACATTGCGCGGATCAAAAAGTCCTATCACGAGCGCCGCGACGCGATGCTGCGGGCGATGAAAGAGTTCTTCCCCGAATCCGTCACCTGGACCCGTCCCGAGGGCGGACTCTTCCTCTGGGCACGGCTGCCGGAGGGCACCGATGCCAAAGAGGTGCTGCCCAAGGCAATTGAAGAGAAGGTGGCGTATGTGCCCGGTCAGCCGTTCCATCCCGATGGCTCCGGAGCCAACACTTTCCGGCTGAATTTCTCGAATGCCACGTTGGAGAATATCCACGAGGGCATCAAGCGGTTAGGACGCGTATTTTCGTCGTTGGGCTAGGATCGGCGACGATTGGGTCCACGGCACGCGGGCGTTGGGAATCAGTTCCCAACGCCCGTTTTTGGTTCGACGTATTGGATGAAACGGGCCGACGGCGGCCCGCGTGAGAATCTGATGATGACACAGACTTACCAGTGGTGGTGGATGAAGGAATCCTGAACGGATCGATGGGGTCCTTTACCCACTGTGGCATGCAGCCCGTCGATCCCGGCGGGTTTTTTTGTTGCCTAGAGTGCGGTGTTGTGGTGCCTTGAGTGGATTTCGGCAACCGGAAGGATGCAACGCTGGCGAAAACAGAGATCACATTCACCAAGTGCGAGGCGCTCCGCAACGACTTCTGCGTCGTAGAGCCGAAACGCGGCTTCTCCTGGACACCGTCGCGTGTACAGGGCATCTGCGACCGGCGCAGCGGCATCGGCGCCGACGGGCTGATTGTGCTGAACCGCCGCCAGGGCGCGTTCGGGTTCAGCCTGTTCAATTCCGATGGCACCCGGGCCGAATGGTCGGGCAACGGGATCCGCTGTGCGGCAGCGTATGTGGCCCGCAAGATGCGCCGCAAGACGGCGGTCTTCCATACAGCGGCCGGGGCGATTGAGACATCGATGTCGGCATCGAATCGCGGGGTGTCGGTAGCGTTTCAACGGCCGTTACCACTGGTGGAACCGGTGCGGACGACCGATCGTTTACCATCGACCACCGGCGGGCGTGGCCCGATCGCCGTCGATGCCGGCAACCCGCACTGGGTATTCATCGTCAAGAACTTCGATTTCGATTGGGAGCAGGTTGGCCGCGACAGCCAAAGCGCCATGCGGCGCACACATGGGGTCAATGTCGAGTTTGTCCGCATTCACACACGCAAGCGCATCGAACTGCGACTCTATGAGCGCGGTGTCGGCCCGACACCATCGTCGGGATCGGGCGCGCTGGCTGCCCTGGCTGCGTGCCTCGACGAGGGTCTCATCGCCGACGCAGTGCAAATCGGTTCGCCGGGCGGTGCGCAATCGCTGACTTATCACCCACGCGATGGCGACGTGCGTCTGATTGCGCGGGCGCGGGTGGTGCACAGCGGGACATGGTACATTCGGTAACATCGGTTTGGAGGGAGCAGTGATGCCGACAGTGGGTCGTACATGAGTGAGTTTTCCGCATTTCGTCGCCATCTCAGTGAAGATGGTCTGTTCGTATTCTCAGCCGAATTGCCGGCCGAACTGCTGACGCCTGCGGAAGTGTTGCTGCGTCTGGGCGGCGACACGGCGCAGTCGTCGTTTCTGTTCGAAAGCGTCGAGACCGGTGGATCGCTGGGACGGTATTCCTTTATTGGCGTCAATCCGGCCGAGGAAGTGCGCACCCGTGAGGAACACGGCGAGCATCGTTTCGGACACCTGACACGTGAATTCCACGCGTCTGAATTAAGGCAAGTGTTGACCGACGCGATGGTGACACCCAAGCGCGGATCGAGTGCCGATGATGTCGTTGGCTTCGCCGGCGGTTGGGTCGGGTTTTTTGGCTACGATTGGGTGCGTGATCTGGAAACGTTGCCCTCGGAAGCGGAACCGTTGCCGCGATATCCCTGGACATGGCTCGGGTTGTATGATGAAGTAGTCGTCTTCGATCACGTTTACCAGACCGCGCACATCAACATCAGCGTGCGCGGTGGTGATGTGAAGGACATGGTGACGCATCGTCGTCTGTATGAGCGCTCGCAGAGGCGTTTGGAACGGACCATGCGACGGTTGCGCAGGCCACATCCGATGGTGCCTCTGTCCCGTCTGCAACAGCGGCCGATCAAGCTGACGATGAAAAAGAAGGACTTCCTTGAGGGCGTCCGGACAATCAAGACACACATCAAAGAGGGAGATATCTTTCAGTGTGTGCTCTCGCAGCGCTTCACGGTCGAAGGAAAGCAGAAACCGTTTGACACCTATCGCCGCTTGCGACGATTGAATCCGTCGCCCTACATGTATTTCCTCAAGTTCGGCAATCTCGCAGTGGTCGGCTCATCACCCGAAACGCTCGTGCAAAAGCGCGGCAAGCATGTCCTGACGCGACCGATTGCCGGGACACGTCCACGCGGCAAAGACGACGCCGAAGACGCCAAACTCGCCAAGCAACTGCTGGCGTCGCCGAAAGAAAATGCCGAGCACATCATGCTGGTCGATCTGGGACGCAACGACCTTGGGCGTGTGTGCAAACCAGGCACGGTCGAACCGACGCAATTTCGTGACATCGAGAAGTACTCGCATGTGATGCACATGGTGTCAACCGTCACCGGCGAAGTGAAACGCAATGTCGATGCGGTCGATGTGCTCGCAGCCGCCTTTCCGGCGGGAACGGTCAGTGGTGCCCCCAAGATTCGCGCGATGGAAATCATCGATGCACTCGAACCGCACCGTCGTGGCGTCTACGGCGGGTGTGTGGGGTATCTCGACTGGTGGGGCAATCTCGATACCGCGATTGCCATCCGCACGGCGGTGATGGATACGCAGCGCGCCCACGTGCAAGCCGGCGCGGGCATCGTCGCCGACAGCAATCCCGAACGCGAATACAAAGAAACGCAAAACAAAGCAGCCGCACCGCTCGCTGCACTCGGCGGAGAGTGGAAACGGGGTGACCGGCCATGATCCTGCTTGTCGACAACTACGATTCGTTCGTTTACAATTTGTATCAATATCTCTGCGAGTTGGGCGCCAAAGTGCAGGTGCGTCGCAATGATGACGTCAAAGTGAACGAGATACCGAATAAGTATGACGCCGTGGTCCTCTCACCCGGTCCGGGACGGCCCGCCGATGCCGGTGTGATGCCGGAGATCGTGACACAATGTTCCGGCAAACTGCCAATCCTCGGGGTTTGTTTGGGATGCCAGGCGATCGGAGAAGCGTTTGGCGGCAAGGTTGTGCGCGGACAGCGGCTGATGCATGGTAAAACATCCGTGATCAAGCACAACGCTAAGGGGCTATTCACCGGAGTCGACAAACAGTTTGAAGCGACACGCTACCATTCACTGATTGTCGAGCGGAAGAGCGTACCGAAGGTCTTGACGGTCACCGCCGAAACGGATGACAAAACCATTATGGCGCTGCGTCACAAAACACATCCGACCGTTGGCGTGCAGTTTCATCCCGAATCGATTCTGACCGAACCGGGCAAAGTGATCCTCGAGAATTTCCTCAAGGGCAACTTATAGCGTCTCATTGGTGTGAGGTGTAAACCGCCATGTTGAAACCGTACATCCGTCGCGCGATCGAGCATTCCCACTTGAATGCGGAGGAAGCGCAAACCGCCATGGGCATTGTGCTCGGCGGTGAATCGTCGCCGGTGCAATTGGCGGCGTGGCTGGTGGCATTGCGTCAGAAGGGCGAGACCGTCGAGGAGTTGGCGGGGTTTGCACGCGCCATGCGCGAGGCAATGGTGCGCATCGATGGTGTGCCTGACGATACCGTCGATACCTGCGGCACTGGTGGCGACGGTCTGGGGACATTCAATATATCGACGGCTGCCGGACTATTGGCTGCAGCGGCCGGCGCGACGGTGGCCAAGCACGGGAACCGCGCGGTGTCATCGCGGTGCGGGTCGGCCGATGTTCTGGCGGCACTCGGTTTCGAGATCGATTGCGGGCCGGCTGTTGCGGAGCGGATGTTGCACGATGTCGGGTTCGCCTTTTTGTTTGCACCGCATTTCCATCCGGCAATGAAACACGCCGCCGGACCACGCCGCGATATCGGCATTCGCACCGTGTTCAATCTGCTCGGCCCGATCTGCAATCCCGCCATCGTCAAACGACAGATCATCGGCGTCTACGATGCGCATTGGCAGCGACCTCTGGTCGACGCTCTGCAGGATCTCGGTGCCAAACGGGTGATGGTGATTTCCGGTCCGGGCAACGCCGATGAGCTGCTGCCGACCGGGTTGAACCGTGTGATTGAATTGGATGGCGATGCGACACGCGAATTCGAATTGATGCCGGAGGATGCCGGTGTCCGCAGCGTGAAACTCGATGAACTCAAAGGCTCAACCGCCGAGGGAAATGCCGACATCATCCGACGCATCGCCGACGGTGAAGACTTCGGCGCCGCGGAAGCGGCCATCATGAATGCCGGTGCGGCCCTGTGGGCGGCAGAACAGGCGTCGTCGATTTCCGAGGGTGTTGCGCTATGCCGCAAGGCCATCGCCGATGGGAAGATGAGAACTGTGATCGAATCCGCGGCCGATGCGTCGCGGCGCGCAGGCGTGTGATCGAGTATCATTGTGATAACTTCCGCCGCCATAGCACACCGTACAAATATATCCGGTCATCGTGCACCGGAGACACCACACGCGCACGATCCGTCGAGTAGTTCGAGCAACTGGGTCGTTCAGTACATCGGCAATCTGCGGCGGATTTCGAAACCGGCGCGCACGTATCTGCTCGGATCAATGCTGGTGGGCATGGCATGGGCGACCTTCATGCTGCTGTTCAATCTATACATGCGCGAGCGAGGTTTTACCGAAGGCGTCATCGGTCAGGTGCTGTCAATGCAGTCGATTGGCATGGTGACGATGGCGATTCCGGTGGCCATGCTGGTGTCACGACAGTCGGCGCGCGGAATGTTGGTGATGGCCAGTCTGGGTGTTGCCGGCGGATTCACCATGCAGACACTGGTCGATTCGACGCCGTTCATTCTGGCGGCCTCGTTTCTCACCGGGGGGATGCTGGTTGTCGCGCATGTCATCAGTGCACCGTTCCTGATGGCGCACTCGACGAGTGCCGAACGTACACATGTGTTCTCGCTGAGTTTTGCCGCAATGCTGGGATCGGGGTTGATCACTCACTTCGGTGCAGGATCATTGCACGAATTGTTAACCGGTGTGACCGGATCGTCGCTGGAGGCGTATCGTTGGGTACTGCTGCTCGGCTGCTCGTGTGCAGTCGTCGGATCAATCGTGTTTTCACGCGTACCGTCGGGAGTGGTGGGCGAACGCGACAAACCCCGTGGCATGCGCGAATTCTGGGACACGAAGGGGAAGCTGCTGTTCAAACTGACCTTTCCGTTCTTCCTCGTCGGAATGGGCGCCGGACTGATCATCCCCTTCTTGAATCTCTATTTCCAGGATCGATTCGGTTTGACACCGCAGACCATCGGGGTGTACTACGGGCTCGTGCAGGCATCAATGATTATCGGTGTGTTGATCGGACCGGAGCTGGCGCGACGGTGGGGTATGGTGCGCACCGTTGTACTGACCGAGTGGGCGTCGCTGCCGTTTATGCTGATTCTGGCGTTTACCGGAAACCTGCCCTTAGCCACCGCGGCATTTCTGTTGCGCGGCGCGTTGATGAATCTCGGTGTGCCGATTGCCAACAATTACATGATGGAGCGCGTCGGACTGGCCGATCGAGCGCTGGTGAATAGCTGGTCGCGGATTGCGTGGTCGTTGTCGTGGGCGGTGACGACGGTCATTGGCGGGGCGATGATCGAACACGGTGGCTATGTGTTGCCGCTGCTGCTGGCGTGCGGATTGTACGTCGCATCGAGTCTCTTGTATTTCATCTACTTCCGCAAAGTGGAGATTTACGCGGGACGTCCGGCCGAGTCGGGCGGGATTCGTCCGACGGATGAATGATTGGTCATGACACCAACGTCGCACCATAAGCCGATACCGGCGATTTTGCAGACACTGGTCGCGTCGAGCCGCATCCGTGTTGCACGGTTGCGTGCGGAAACGACGTTTGAGGAATTGTCGCAACGTGGGCGGACGATCACGCACCGCTCGTTTCGTCGTGCGCTCGAATCCACCTCGCCGGCCATCATTGCCGAAGTGAAAAAAGCGTCGCCATCGAAGGGTGTGTTGAGCGATCATTTGGATCCGGTGGTGCAAGTGAACGCCTACGCATCGGGAGGATGCGCGGCGATCTCAGTGGTGACCGAACCGGAGCACTTTTTGGGTGATTGGCGCTGGATCGAGGCAATTCGTGATGCCGTTGCGGTTCCGCTATTGCGGAAGGACTTCATCATTGATCCGATTCAGGTGGCGGAGACGGCGGCAGCCGGTGCCGATGCGATCTTGCTGATTGCAAGGATTTTGTCACCCGATCAACTTGCGGAATTGAGTGACGCGTCCCAAACGCTGAATCTTGATGTGCTCTATGAAGCTCATGATGAGTCGGACATTGACAGAATCGCTCAGTGCGATCCGCAACTGGTCGGTGTCAACGCGCGTGATCTCGAGGATTTTACCGTCGACACCGAGCGTGTGAAACAACTGCGTGCAGCATTGCCGCAGAGTGCCATACTGATTGCCGAGAGTGGGATTGAGCAACCCGAACAGATTGCCGAATTACGTGAGGCCGGATACCATGCCTTTCTTGTTGGCGAAGCGCTGCTTCGCTCAGAGGATCCGGCTGCACTGTTACGCCAACTGAGGGGTGAGACGTAATCATGCAACGCACCCGGATCAAACTCTGCGGCATCACACGATTGGCCGATGCGTTGGCGGCCCAGGACGCCGGATGCGACGCTGTCGGGTTTGTGTTCTGGCACGGCAGCTCAAGATGTATTGGTGTAGATGATGTGACACAGATCGTACAAAAGCTGTCATCGATGATGACGACAGTCGGTGTCTTCGTCTCGCCGACACCCGATGAGGTACTGTCAACCTGTCAGCGTGCCGGATTGACGGCGGCCCAATTGTGCGGTGATCTCCCGGATGGTCATTGGACGGACATCTCAAAGCAGGTCCGTTTGATTCGTTCTGTGAGCAGCGGTCATGCGAGTGATCGTCTCGACTGGACACACGACCTGCTGGTCGACAGTCACACCGATGATCAACCCGGCGGCACGGGGCAGACATTTGACTGGTCGGCATTATCGCACGGTCATGACGATTCGCTGCGCATCTGGCTGGCCGGTGGTTTGCATCCCGGGAATGTGGGCGAGGCGGTGAAACGAGTTCATCCGTTTGCGGTCGATGTCAGTACCGGTGTTGAGGACCGGCCGGGAATTAAGTCGCATGATAAGATCGGAGAATTTGTCGCCGCCGTGCACGCCGCGGATTTGGCGACTCAACGTGATTAAATGACAACGGAAGCCGTATGGCGAAGAGTCGAACAAAACAATCCAAAACAACCGGGCGCACGTTCTTGCGCCGCCCGAGCCGTGCCGGACGGTTTGGTGTGTATGGCGGTCAGTACGTGCCCGAGACATTGATCCCCGCGCTTGAGCAATTAACGACTGACTTCGAGATGGCGTGGGCGAGTCCGGAGTTTCGCGCCGCGTACCGCAGCATTCTGTCCGAGTACGGTGGCCGTCCAACGCCGCTGTATGAAGCCGAGCGTCTGTCCGAACGATTGCAGCGTGGGCGGATCATTTTGAAACGTGAAGATTTGAATCACACCGGTTCACATAAATTGAATAACGTGGTCGGGCAGGTGCTGCTCGCCGTGCGCAGCGCCAAGAAGCGCGTCATCGCCGAAACCGGCGCCGGGCAGCATGGGGTGGCGACGGCCACAATTGCAGCGAAGTTCGGCTTGTCGTGCGATGTCTACATGGGCAGTCTCGACGTCGAACGGCAAGCGCCGAATGTGCAACGGATGGAACTGCTGGGCGCACGGGTCATCCCGGTCGATTCGGGTGCGCGTACACTCAAGGACGCTACTAACGAAGCGATCCGTGACTGGGTGACCAACGTCGATTCGACATTCTATGTCATTGGATCAGTCGTGGGGCCGCATCCGTATCCGTACATGGTGCGTGAGTTCCAGCGCATTATCGGCGATGAAGCGAAGAAGCAATTTCAAAAGCAGATCGGGCAGTCACCTGATTCACTCGTAGCCTGTGTCGGCGGCGGTTCGAATGCGATCGGGTTCTTCACGGCATTTATGAACGACGAATCGATTGAGATGATCGGTGTCGAAGCGGGCGGCTGCGGATTGCGGTCAGGACAACACGCGGCAACACTGGTCGCCGGTCGGATCGGTGTGTTGCATGGCTCGGCCAGTTACCTGCTGCAATCGGCTACCGGACAGATCACCGTACCGCATTCGGTGTCGGCCGGCCTTGACTATCCCGGTGTCGGCCCGGAGCATGCGTTCTTGCGCGATTCGGGACGTGTGCGGTACATCTCAGTAACCGATCATGAAGCGCTCGATGCATTCCAACTTCTCGCGGAGACGGAGGGAATTCTACCGGCGCTGGAATCGGCTCACGCCATAGCGGCGTTGAAGAAGTTGCCCCGCGATCAGAAGAACGCGAGCATTATCGGCGTGTGTCTCTCGGGACGTGGTGATAAAGATCTGGCCACTGTGGTTAACGCGCTGGAGAATACGTCATGACTCAGTCCACACGCCGGCGTCATCATGAATTGACGGACATCTTCGCCGATGCCCGCCCGGTGATACCGTTCATCACCGCCGGCTACCCGACCAAACGCGTCTTCCAGGACACCATACGGGCGGCAGTCGATGCCGGAGCCGGTGCGGTGGAAATCGGGATGCCGTTTTCCGATCCGCTTGCCGATGGTCCGGCGATTCAGTTGTCATCACAGGTGGCTTTAGAGCATGGGATCGATCTGCCGGAGGTGCTGAAGCTGACGGAGGATCTCCGGCGACACATCGATGTCCCGCTCATCCTGATGGGGTATCTCAATCCGCTGATGCAGATGGGCTTTGAGCGATTCGCCCGGCGGGCGGTCGATGCCGGCGTCTCCGGAACGATCATCCCCGACTGCCCGGTGGGCGAAGCCAAAGAGTGGCGGGCCGTCTCACGGGACCACGGCCTGGCCAATATCTTCCTGATTGCTCCCACGACGACCGATGAACGGATCGCCGTCATTGACCGTGCTTCGACGGCGTTCTCATATTGCGTCTCCGTTGCCGGTGTGACCGGGGCGCGAGGGGACGTGGCCGCCTCGACCAGGAAATTTCTCCAGCGTGTTGCCGCGATAGCAAAGAAACCATACGTTGTCGGATTCGGCATCTCCGCGCCACGCCACATCAAGGAGCTGAAACACCTGGCGCATGGATTTGTCGTCGGATCGGCACTGGTTCGAATCCTGAGAGACGAACCGGCGAAAATGGCGCCTCTCGAGGCGCATCGATTCATCCGCTCCCTGGTGCGGGCGGCCAAATAGGTGATGCCAACATCATGACGAAGATAGCCTCTCAATCATATTTCCAGGATGTCTGCGACGCGGCCGTAGCGGCGCTGGAAACACTCGGTGTGGTGGTCACGGCTGCCGATCTGGCCACGTCATTCGAAGCGCCGAACAAGAAGGGTTTCGGTGACGCCGCGCTACCGTGCTTCCCATTTGCACGCCAGTTGAAAATGCCGCCGCCGAAGATCGCCGAGAAAGTTGCCGAGGCGTTTCACGCTCCACCGGCAGTGGTGAAGGTCGCACCGATCAGCGGATTTCTGAACATCTGGTACGATCCGGGAATTGTTGCGAGCGAAGTGTTGCCATCGATTCAGGAGGCACAACACCGTTATGGTGCATCGGATGAGGGCGCAGGCAAAACGGTCTGCATGGATTACTCGCATCCGAACATCGCCAAACCATTCGGTGTCGGGCATCTGCGGTCGACGGTAATTGGGAATTCACTGAAACGCACGCTTGAACATCGTGGGTACTCGACGGTCGGCATCAACCACCTCGGCGATTGGGGAACGCAGTTCGGTAAATTGATCGCTGCCTTCCGTGAGTGGGGCGACGAAGACGAACTGCTTAGGGAGCCGATCAAACATCTATACAGTCTGTATGTGCGCGTTCACCAGGAGGCGGAAAGTGATCCCTCGTGGGATGACCGTGGCCGTCAGGAGTTCAAAAAGCTCGAGGACGGCGATCCGGCCAACCGTGAATTGTGGCAACGGTTCCGGGATCTGTCATTGCGCGAATTCGGACGAGTGTATCAACGATTAGGTGTCGCATTCGAATCCGATGCCGGTGAGGCATTCTATGAGTCCAAACTGTCATCCCTGATTGAACGGTTGACCAAAGAGGGTCACGCCATCGAGGGAGACGACGGTGCGCTGGTGATTCCGATGCCGGATACCGAGGAGGAACCGCCGCTCTTGTTGCGCAAAGCCGACGGCGCGACCACGTACGCAACACGCGACCTGGCGGCGGCCGAGTACCGCTTCACCACCTACGAGTTCTATCGCTGTCTCTACATCGTTGGCTCGGCGCAGGCGCTGCATTTCAAGCAACTGTTCACGGCGTTGAAGCAGATCGGCTACGAGTGGGCGGAACGCATGCGGCATATCGAATTTGGCTGGGTGAAGTTTGCCGATTCGATGATGTCGACGCGCCAAGGGAATATCATTTTTCTGAACGACGTTTTGAGTGAGGCGGTCGACAAGACACGTTCGATCATTGCCGAACGCAATCCCGACCTGGACGATCCCGAGAACGTCGCCGAACAAGTCGGTGTCGGTGCGATCGTCTTCTGGATGGTGTCGGTGAAACGCCAGAAGGATGTCAATTTCGACTGGGACGAGGTCCTGTCGTTCGATGGGCGCACGGGGCCGTATCTGCAATACACGCACGCCCGCGTGGGTTCACTGATTGCACGCTATGGCAAACAGATTCCGACGTCGTCGGTCGATTACAAGACACTCAGTACCGAAGAAGAACGCCAGTTGCTCCTGCAGTTGGCCGACTGGCCGCGACGATTGTCGCAGGCGATTCAGTTCTACGAGCCGCAAATCCTCGCGTCGGCCCTGCTGGATATGGCGCAGGCGTATAATCGTTTCTATCAGAACGTACGAATACTCGATGGCGACCAATCGGCCGTAGAAGCGCGCATTGTGCTGGCCGATTCGCTGCGAATTGTGTTGAATAGCGGACTCTACCTGCTGGGCATGGGAGCCCCGTCGCGGATGTAGAGCCGGTAGTCGATTGTTTGGGGGTATGGGAGAAACATCATGTTAGTCGTAATGGACACCCACGCGGGTGAAGACCAGGTCAACGCGGTCTGTGATGAGATCCGCAACATGGGACTCACGCCGCACCCGATGCCCGGCGCGCAGCGTACGGCGATCGGCATCACCGGCAACAAAGGTGCGGTGGAGGCATCGCGCATCGAACAGATGATCGGCGTAGTGCGCGTCATTCACGTCACTGCACCATATAAACTCGTAAGCCGCGAGTTTCACGAAGAGGACTCAGCCGTTCACGTCGGTGACGTGATGTTCAGCAAGCAGAACTTCACTATCATCGCCGGTCCATGTGCAGTGGAATCGGCGCAACAGATTGATGAGGTGGCGGCGCATCTCAAAGCGCATGGTGCTCACATGTTACGCGGCGGTGCGTTCAAACCGCGGACGTCGCCGTACAGTTTTCAAGGACTCGGTGAGACCGGCCTGAAGCTGATGCAGGAAACCGGCAAGCGTCATGGGTTGCCGGTCGTGACGGAGGCAGTTGATCGCGAATCACTGCAACTGGTTGAAAAGTACGGCGACATGATTCAAATCGGCGCGCGCAACATGCAGAACTTCTCACTGCTGCGCGATGCCGGGCGCAGCCGCAAACCGGTGCTGCTCAAACGCGGTATGTCGGCGACACTCGAAGAATTGCTGATGGCGGCCGAGTATATCGTAAATGAAGGGAATCCCAATGTCGTGTTGTGTGAACGCGGCGTGCGCACGTTCGCCGATCACACGCGCAACACCCTCGATCTGTCGGCCATCCCATTCGTGCAACGCACCAGCCACCTGCCGATCATCGCCGATCCGAGTCATGGTACCGGACGGCGGGAGAAAGTCATTCCCTTGTCGTGCGCATCGGTCGCAGTCGGCGCCGATGGCATCATTGTCGAAGTTCACCCACATCCGGATCAGGCGATGTCCGACGGTCCGCAATCGTTGTTCCCCGACCAATTCGTTGAATTAATGCGACAAATCTCGGTGATTGCCGGTGTGGTCAACCGCACCCTCATCCAGGAGCCACAACCGAAAGCCGTATGAATACAACTGAAGCGACGTCCCAGACATTGACCTTGCAGCCGGTGCACCGGCTGCTCGGCCACTACACGCCTCCCCCGGACAAGTCGATTGCCCACCGGGCATTGATTCTCAGCGCCATGGCCGAAGGCCGTTCGACGGTTCATCCGGTAACAAATTCAGCCGATGTGCAGTCGACCGCAAGCTGTCTGCGCCAGTTAGGCGTCTCGATTGAAGTTGTGGACGACACCTGGGTCATTGAGAGCCCGGGCATCCGCAACTGGAGTGCGCCCGAACGTGCGCTCGATTGCGGCAATTCCGGAACGACGATGCGCTTGCTGGCGGGATGTCTCGCCGGACGTCCGTTTGCATCGGAATTGATCGGCGACGAATCCTTGTCGCAACGTCCGATGGCACGCATCGCGATTCCCTTGCGCAAAATGGGAGCATTGATCGAACTGGCCGAGGGCGATACACCGCCGATAACGATCAAGCCGTCGTCGTTGCGTGGAATCGAGTATGAATTGCCGATCGCATCGGCACAGGTGAAATCGGCGATTCTCCTGGCGGGTTTGGATGCCGATGGCGCCACCACGATCACCGAAACGTATGCCACGCGCGATCACACGGAACGCATGTTCCGTTACGCCGAGGTCGACTGCGAAACTCTGCATCCGCCGCGGCCGGCGGACCGTCGCGAACAATTGCTCGAAAATCCCGACGCCGCGCGTGACGATACGCCGAACTATCATCACAAGATCGTGCTGGGCGAGCGCCGGACTGTACGGCGAACGGATTGGGAGATTCCGGGCGATTTCTCAACGGCCGCGTACGTGATTGCCGCGGCGGCGGTGGTGCGCCGCTCGGAAGTGATCATCGCCAATGTCGGCATCAATCCGACCCGTACGACATTTCTCAAGGTGCTGCGACGCATGGGCGCCCAGGTGGACTTTGAAAAGCGCGAACAGTCGGGTGGCGAACCGGTTGGCACTTTGCGCGTCACCTCTGCCAAGCAGTTGAAAGCCGTCCGCGTGGGCAGAGCAGAGGTTCCGGGACTGATCGATGAACTGCCGATTCTGGCGGTGCTGGCCGGACGCGCTGAAGGAATCACCGTTATTCGCGGCGCCGGCGAGTTGCGCCACAAAGAATCGGACCGCATCGCCACGGTAACCGAGAACCTGCGCGCCGTGGGTGTGAAAGTCGCCGAACTCGAGGACGGCTGGGCGATTGAAGGCCCGTCCGAATGGAAGGGAACAACGATCAACCCGCACGGTGACCATCGCATCGCGATGGCGTTTGGTGTTGCCGGACACTGGGCCGACGGCCCAACGCAGTTGTTGAATCCCGAATGTGTAAAGATATCTGCGCCCGACTTTTTCAACACCATGGCGGCGTTGTCACGTTAACACTGTATTGCGAGTTCTCGTATGGCCTCCCAATCAAGTCGCGATATTCAGCAGGCAGTGTACGGTGTCCTCGGTCAGGACATTCAGTACTCGTTGTCACCGGCCATCTTCCGACACGTGTTCGCGCTGCTGAAGTGGCAGGCCGTGTATGCCATCTTCGACCGCGGGCCAGCCCGCTTGGAACGCTTCGTGAAGGCCGCGCCCGATGCCGGCATCGCCGGATTCAATGTCACCAAACCGTACAAAGTAGAGATCATCGAGCATCTGAATCGTCTTGATACCACGGCACGTGATGTCGGCGCAGTGAACGCCGTCGCGTGCCGCAGCACCGGCGGTGTGGGATACAACACGGACATCGACGGTGTTGATGCGGCACTGGCAAGCTACCGCAAACGACTAACCGGCAAACCGGTTTTGATTGTCGGCGCCGGTGGGGCTGCTCGCGCAACGGCGTACGCGTTGGTCAAGCGGTTCGGTGTGACCGACATTACATTTGTCGTTCGCAGTCCGAAGCGGGCGGAGCGAGTGGCACGTGATTTGGATGACCATCTGTCGCGTGTGACCTTCGACATTGTGCACGTCGACAAACTCGAAGGTGACCCACGCGTGAAAGCGGCGGCATTGATTGTCAACGCTACCCCCGTGGGCACCGGATCAGAGCGCAACCGATTGCCGATCTCGCCACGCGTGGATTTGTCACCACGAACCGTCGTCTTTGACCTGATCTATCGTCCGCGACAAACGCGGTTTCTGGAACGCGCCCAACGCGCCGGGTGCCGTACGGTCAGCGGCTGGCCGATGCTGATTGCTCAGGCCGAAGCCGCATTTCGTATTTGGACCGGCCGCGACTTTCCGAAGAAAGCACGCAGACAACTGCTCAACTGGGATCCCGATCGTTAATGCCAGCATCGTCATCTGCCGCCGTCCTGTGGGCGGGAGCACGCAAGGGCCTGAGCACGTTCTGGATGCTCATGCGGATCATGATCCCGGTGTACATCGTGGTCAGCATTCTGAATCACACACCGGTTTTGCCCGCAATCGCCGAATTCTTTGAACCGTACATGCGGTTCTGGCACCTGCCCGGCGAGGCCGCACTGGCGATGGTGCTGGGTCACTGTGTGAACATCTACGCCGCATTGGCGGTAATCGCCGCCGGAGGATGGGATCCGGTCGCCGTCACCGTGGCCGGTGTCATCCTGGGGATCTCCCATTCGCATGTGATGGAAGCGGCGATCTTCGGGCAGATGCGCGCGCCGGTGGTGGCCCTCGTATCGCTGCGGATCATTGCCGGATGGTCATTGGGGTGGGTGGTGGCGGCCATTATGGCTGCGTAAAGGACCAAAAGATATGACAACCATGGAGATTGCCATCGAGATTGCGGAGGGTCTGGGCGGACTGATGCTCAAAATCTTCCTGATTGTGATGCCGCTTCTGATCGCGCTCGAGTGGGCGCGCAGCCGTCCGTGGTTTACCCGTGCGATCAATTCCACCCAGGGGCTGTTCCGGCCGATCGGATTCCGTCCATCGGCATTGTTTCCGCTCCTGACAGGCATCATCTTTGGCATCGCCTACGGTGCGGGCGTGCTGATCCCGCAGGCGCGTTCGGGCGAACTCGATCGCCAGCAGGTGTTCCTGATCACTGCGTTTTTGGGAATTTGCCACGCGATCATCGAAGACACGCTGTTGTTTGTGGCCGTAGGTGCGAATGGATGGATGATTGTCATTACCCGGTTTGTAGCGGCGCTGGTGATTGTGTTCTTACTGTCGAAGCTGTCCTGGCCCGCTGCCGACCCTGTCACTGGAGACACACAACCATGATGACCTCAACCCGCCGCCATGTCTACCTGGCCGGATTCATGGGCACCGGCAAATCGGCGATCGGACAGGCGCTCGCGCAGTCGTTGGATCGGCCGTTCTACGATCTGGATGCAATTGTCGAAGAGATGACCGGACGGTCAATCCCAACGATTTTCGCCGCCGAGGGCGAAGCGGAATTCCGGAAGTACGAAGCAAGCGCCCTGCGATCCATTGTCGGTGCGTCGCCATCGGTCATCGCACTCGGGGGAGGCGCGCCGACGGTCCCCAGCATCGCCCGGCTGGCCCAATACAGTGGCTTCACCGTGTGGCTGACCGCCGACTGGCCGACCGTCTGGGAGCGTGTGAAGTCTGACACCGAGCGCCCGCTCTTAGCCGACGTGTTGGCCGGGACACAATCTGATGACGGCGACGAAGGCGCTTACAACCGGTTCGTTGAACGGGCTAAATCGATTCTCGCGGAACGCGAGGTCGCCTATGAATCGCTGGCCGACTGGACCGTGAGCACATCGGATGTCACCCCGGACGCTGCCGCCGGCCAAATCC
>WJJR01000170.1 GCA_014729565.1 Candidatus Zixiibacteriota bacterium
AACAGATGTTTGGCTTCCGGACGATCGACTGATTTCAGCTTCTCTTTGAGGGCGGCGATGTGCTCGCGCTGCTCAAAGATGTCGGCTTCATCGGTCTGCGCGTTGTTGAGAATCTTCTGCACCAACTCGGTGCCGATTTCGCTTTCGAGTTTGGCCACCAATTCACGCGCCATTTCGGTGTGTTTGTCAATCGTCAGACGGAACCCCATGCCGAACTCGGCATTGTCCTCGAACAGCGAGTTTGACCAGGCCGGGCCACGGCCGTCGGCGTTGGTCGTGTACGGTGTCGTCGGGAGGTTGCCGCCGTAAATCGACGAGCAGCCGGTGGCGTTGGCGATGAGGGTGCGATCACCGAACAACTGTGTCAGCAGACGGATGTATGGTGTTTCGCCGCACCCCGCGCACGCGCCGGAGAACTCGAACAGCGGTTCGAGCACCTGCGAATGACGCACCGTGTTCTTCTTCACCGAATTGCGATCGACTTCCGGAATGGTGAGGAAGTACTCCCAGTTGTCGCGTTCGGATTCGCGCAGCGGGATCTGCGGCTCCATGTTGATCGCTTTCCGGCGCGTCTCCCGCTTGTTCTTGGCGGGGCAGATCTCCACACACATCGCACAACCAGTGCAATCCTCCGGCGCGACCTGGATCGTGTACTTCATCTCCGGCCATTCCTTGTCTTTGGCATCGAAGGACTTGAAGGTCGGCGGTGCATTGTCGAGGTACTTCGGATCGTAAACTTTGATGCGAATGACCGTATGCGGACAGACCATCGCGCACTTTCCGCAGGCGATGCAGACTTCCGGATCCCAGACCGGGATTTCCTGGGCGATGTTGCGCTTCTCCCATTTGGTGGTTCCCAGGGGGAAGGTGCCGTCGGGCGGCATACAGCTCACCGGCAATTCATCGCCGCGGTTGGCGATCATCACCGCCGTCACATTCTTCACGAAGTCGGGCGCATGGTCGGGGACGACCGGCGGCATCTCGATGTCGCTGGAGACCGATGATGGCACTTTGATCTCGTGGAGATTCTCGATCGTGCTGTCGACCGCGCGGTAGTTCATCTGGACGATTTCATCGCCCTTGGCGCCGTAGGTGTCCAGAATCGCGTCTTTGATGCGCTTGATCGCTTCCTCGCGTTCGAAAATGCCGGAGATTGCGAAGAAGCAGGTCTGCATGACCGAATTGATGCGTGGTCCCATGCCGGCTTCGCGCGCCACCGTGTACGCATCGATGACGTAGAACTTCAGCTTCTTGTCGATGATCTGCTGCTGCACCGGGCGCGGCATTTTGTCCCAGACCTCGTCGGGGCCGTACGGGCTGTTCAGCAGGAAGGTCGCACCCTCCTCGGCACTCTTGAGGATGTCGTACCTTTCCAGGAAGACAAACTGATGGCAACCGAGAAACTGCGCCTGGTCGACCAGGTAGGTCGAGCGGATCGGTTGATCGCCGAACCGCAGGTGCGAAATCGTCACCGATCCGGCTTTCTTTGAATCGTAGACAAAGTACCCTTGCGCGAAGTTGTCTGTGCCTTCACCGATAATCTTGATGCTGTTTTTGTTCGCCCCAACGGTACCGTCGGAACCGAGACCATAGAAGACCGCCGAGTGCCGTCCTTTATGACGGATCACGAAGCCGGGATCAAAATCGAGGCTCGTGTGCGTGACATCGTCGTTGATGCCGACCGTGAAGTGGTTCTTGGGCTCGTCCTTGCCCATCTCGTCGAACACCGCTTTCACCATCGCCGGAGTGAACTCCTTCGATGAAAGACCATACCGTCCGCCGATGACACGCGGAGCCTTGTCGAAGAACTTTGGACCAAACGTTTCGCTTTCGCGCAGCACGGTCATGATATCGTTGTAAAGCGGCTCACCCGATGCGCCCGGCTCTTTGGTGCGATCCAGGGCTGCGATGTCGGTCACGGTCTTCGGCAAAGCTTTCAGAAAGGCGTCGGCGAGGAACGGACGATACAGACGCGGGACAACCACACCGACTTTCTCGCCCTGATTGGTCAGGTATTCGACTGTTTCACGAGCGGTTTCCGCGCCGCTGGCCATCAACACCACGACGCGCTCAGCGTCGTCGGCGCCGAAATAATCGAACAGATGGTATTGCCGGCCGGTCAGCTCGGCGAACCGGTCCATCACCTTCTGCACGATCCCCGGGCAGGCGTTGTAGTACGGGTTCACTGTCTCGCGCGCCTGGAAGAAGACATCGGGGTTCTGCGCGGTCCCGCGGATGACCGGATGATCGGGCGACAGGGCGCGCGCCCGATGCTGGAAGACCAGTTCATCGTCGATCATCTGCTTCATGACGTCATCGTCGAGCATGGTGATTTTCTGGACTTCGTGCGACGAGCGGAAGCCGTCGAAGAAGTGCAGGAAGGGCAGCCGCGACTCGAGCGAAGCGGCCTGGGCGATCAGGGGCATGTCGTGGACTTCCTGGATCGACCCGGTCGGCATCAGGCCCCAGCCGGTCGAGCGGGCCGCCATCACGTCGGAGTGATCGCCGAAGATCGACAGCGCTTGAGTAGCCACTGTCCGGGCCGCGATGTGGAAGACCGTCGGAGTCAGCTCGGCTGCGATCTTGAACATGTTGGGGATCATCAGCAGCAGGCCCTGCGACGCGGTGAAGGTCGTGCTCAGGGCGCCGGTCTGCAGGGCGCCGTGGACTGCGCCCGAGGCGCCGCCCTCGCTCTGCATTTCCACCACCAGCGGGATCGAGCCCCAGATGTTGGACTCGTCGATCGCCGCCCACGCATCCGACAGCTCGCCCATCGGTGAGGAGGGCGTGATCGGGTAGATGGCGATGACCTCGTTGGTCCGATACGCGGTGTAGGCCGCCGCCTCGTTGCCATCGATGGTTTTGAATTTCTCTGGCATATGGGGTAGTCCTTTCCTTGCTGTGTGCGCACCGGAGGGCTCAACGCCGAACGAGGTTTCGGGATATCGTTGAGGTCGTAGCGCGCCCCCTAGATTCCCTCCGTCGCCAAATTTACGATACAGACAAGGATGCGTCTGTCAAAAAGCCGGAGGGGCGGGGTAATCGGGATAGGGTGTATCCCGTTTTTGACAGTTAGGGGATAGGAA
>WJJR01000171.1 GCA_014729565.1 Candidatus Zixiibacteriota bacterium
ACACTGCACAGCGCGCAGACCGATCATGCCGGGCTGGTGCCGAAGTCGGGGCGTGTGACAATTGAATTGGAGTAACACATGGCTGACATCACCGACCCCCAGGCAATCGCATTCAGTAACGAGTACCTCCGCCCGATCTGCGAGGCGGCGCGCGCCTTGCGATACCGCATCGACGACCTCGAAACCCGATGGTTCGACGGCATCAGCGACACAATCGGCAACAGCGCCGGTGACACGCTCGTCGATGGCCGTGAGACGTTGCCACCCATGACGGCTGAGCAGATCACGAACACGGTTGCGAACCTCTTTGCTGCCCGGACGGCATTGATCCTCGACCTGATCGAGCTTCCATGCGTGCGCCCGCTTGACGTGACGATATAACACATGGCTGTTTACTACGTTGATGCCGCAACATCGAACAGCGACCCAACAACAGTGGGCACCGCTGATGATGACACCGACCCTTATGGGCTTCAGGCCGCCGTTGATGCAGCTGGAGCCGGAGACGAGGTGCGATGTAAAAACGACGCAACATACACATTTTCAGACACAATCGACTTTGACCAGAACGCCGGAACCGCAGCATCGCCGATCATACTCAACGGCTCCAATAGTAGCTGGACAGTTGACGGCACGCAGGTCACATTTGACTTCAGTGGTACTGCGGGAGGTGAGGTGGGCTTCGATATACAGAATACGTTGTCAAGCCAATTCCGCATCTTCAACCACTTTCGCCTCACCGGAGCAGATTCGCACGGTGTTGTATTGGACTCGCATGAAGCATATTTGCGGTGGTACAACTGCCGGTTTGACACGAATGGCGGCTCTGGGGTGTACGGAACAGTCGATTCGGGTGGAATCATCTGGAAGGCTGTTTTCATTGATTGCGAATTTGATAATAACACCGGAAACGGATATGGACTTAGCAACGATAATCGTGCTGGTCCAACTATGATTGGATGCTCAGTCCACGATAATACAGTTGGTATTGAACTTGGCTCCAAGTCGGATGATATGATGATGGGGTGCGTCATTTACGACAATAGCAGTCACGGTGTTAAGGTGCGAAAAACCGAGGCAGGATATTGTATGTTGCGTGCAGTAAACTGCACGATTGACGGGAACGGTGGGAATGGCTTTGATCTGGCGCAAAATGGTGGTGATGGCAGGGCGGTAGAGTGCGTCAATACTGTAATCTCGAACAACGGCGGGTATGGCATAGACTTGAATACTGAAAGTCCCCATGATCTTGTCATGTATTTACTAAACACATGGTTCTACAACAACACAGGCGGTTCGTTCTCAGACAGCAAGAGCGCAAGTGACTTCTGGCCCGGATCAGACATAACCACGGGAACAGACCCATCATTTACGAATGCGGCCGGTGACGACTTTACTCTTGGGGCGAGCAGTGGCCTGATCGCCGCCGGATTTCCCGGAGTGCTGCCAGCGGGCGGAACCGGGTACATGGACATTGGCGCGTTGCAGCGTGAAGCCGGATCAGGCGGTGGCTGGGGATTCCAACGCCGTCCGAGAGTGACGGGAGCGTAACATGGCTATTTACAAGAACGTAGCAAGCCAGAAGATCGCCGTGTTCGCCTACGACTCCACCGACGGTTCGGCAAAGACGGGCGATGCCGCGAACATCACGGCGCAGATCAGCAAGGACGGGGCGGCGACCGCTGCGACCAACGACACGAACCCGACCGAGCTTGACGCCACCGACGCACCCGGCATCTACCTGTTCGACATGACGCAGGCAGAAACCAACGCCGACCTGATTGTGCTGGCGGCTGTCTCGTCCACGTCGGACATCCTGCTCGACCCGGTTCTCGTCTACACGACGCCGGGCGACAACACGGCTCTCGATGCGAACGTGAAGGAAGTCTCGGACGACTCGACCGCCGCAGACAACTTGGAACTCATCACCGAAGTCTCCAACATCACATCCCTCGCCATCGACGCATCGGGCCATGTCGAAGCTGACGTGGTGGAGATTAGCGGCGATTCCACGGCGGCGAACAATCTTGAGCTTGACTACGACGGGACTGGCTACGACAAGTCAAACTCAACCATCGGCACCTGTACGACGAACACGGACATGCGGGGCACCGACTCGGCCTACACGGGCACACCGCCGACCGCAGCCGCTATTGTCGATGAATGGGAGAGCCAGAGCCAGACCGACCCGACCGGCTTCCACGTCAACGTCAAGGAAGTCAATGGCACGGCGCAGACGGCGAACGACAACGGCGCCGACATCAACGCCATTCTTACTGACACAAACGAACTGCAAACGAATCAAGGCGATTGGGCGACCGCGACCGGCTTCTCGACACACTCGGCCGCCGATGCGGCTGACGCGGTTTGGGATGAGGCGGCGTCTGGACACACCGGTGCTGGAACGTTCGGGGAGCAATGCGGAACCGATATCGACGCCATCCTCGCTGATACTGACGAAATGCAGAAAGACGACCTGCCGAACCTGATCCCATCGGCGGAAGACGTGGCCGATCAGGTATGGGATGAAACGACATCCACTCACACGACGATCGGCTCGTTTGGCTACCGCACCGGCCAGATTGAAACCGACACGAACGAGCTTCAGGGCGACTGGACCGACGGCGGGCGGCTGGACCTGATTCTTGACGAACTGACCACGCAGGGCGATACGAACGAGGGCAAGATCGACACCATCGACGGCAATGTTGACTCCATCCTCACCGATACCGCCGAGATCGGCGCGGCTGGGGCTGGACTCACCGAGGCCGGTGGGACTGGCGACCAGTTCACGGCAATCCCCTGGAACGCCTCGTGGGATGCGGAAGTCCAGTCAGAGGTCGCCGACGCGCTTGAGGAGACGATCGCTGACAGCATCCCGGCGGACGGCTCTCGCCCGAGCGTGAAGCAGGGCATCTACATGCTGACGCAATTTATGACCGAGCGCAGCATCAGCTCCACGACGATGACCGTGAAGAAGCCGGACGGCTCCACGAGCCTGTTCACCCTCACCCTTGACGACGACACCACGCCGACGAGCGTAACCCGAGCGACCTGATGCCCCTGACCGCCTCTCCATCCTCACTGCTGACTGACGGGCTCGGCTCTTGGTCAGATGTCAACCTACTGGTGACGAT
>WJJR01000172.1 GCA_014729565.1 Candidatus Zixiibacteriota bacterium
AAATGATGCCGCGCTTTGTCCCAATCGCGCAAATCGAGGTAATTGAGTCCGAGCAGAAGATACGTTTCGCGATCCATCGGTTTGATGCGCAGGGATTTCTCCCCCCAGGAAATCGAGTCATTGTATTGCCGCATTCCCTGGTAAATCCACGCGAGCGTCCGGTATGCCTCATAGAACTCGGGATTCTTCTTGATCGCGACCTCGAACTCCTTGATGGCGTCTTCGTTCTGCCCGTACTCCATCATAACCCGGCCGAGCGCACGATGCGCTTCGGGCAAACTCGAATCGATCATCAGCGCGGTCTTGGCCGATGTTTCCGCCTTCTTCAGCCATTTGGTGTCACGGTCGTAATACATCAGATACATTTGTGCATAGGCATCGGCGATGGCGGCATGCGCCGCGGCGTATTGTGGATCGACGGCCAGTGCCTTGTCGAACATCGACATTGCAAACTCGAGATTCTCGCGGCCTTCGCGGCGGTAGTAGTCGCGGCCCTTAAGGTAGAGGTCATACGCTTCCGCATTCGACGGTGTGCTCGGACGCGCAACCATCGATTGGGTCGGCGCTTCGCCGGTAAGCGATTCGAGCACTTGTTGCGCGACGTCTTCTTGAAACTCAAAGATATCGTCTTTGTTGCCGGCGAAAGCCTGAGTCCAATCGAGTTTTCCCGTGCTCCGGTCGCGGAGATTGAGACGGAGTTTCAGGCGGTCACCGGCACGAAACAGACTCCCTGACAGGATATATCGTGCACCGAGTGCCGCCGCCCACTCATCGGCCGATCCCGATTCCGGTTTGCTGTTGATCACCCGGTCATGCTCGAGCACCATGAACCGCTCACACTGCGCGAGCGTGGCGCCGATGTCCTCGGCGAATCCCTCCGCCAGGTAGGCATACTCCGGATCAGGGCTTTTGTTTTCGAGCGGCAGGACGACCAGAATCGGCGGGGCATCGGGATCGACCGTCGCCGGCGCGGCCGGAGCCGCCGATGCGTCCGGCGGCAGGTTGATACTCGGCGTCGCGGCGACCTGACTCACACCGGAGCCGGGAGTTTCGGCTTTCGACGCTCCTCCTGAGCCGATCAGACCGCGCAATTCAGACGCATCGCAGAGGCGGTTATCGGCGCTTTTGGTCATCAACCGGCTGACGGCGTCGATGAGTTCCGCTGGAGCGTCGGCGCGCAGAGTGGCCAACGGTTCAGGATCCTCGTTGACCACGGCGTACAGGATGGCCATTTCGTGGTATCCGTCGAATGGCCGCTTGCCACTGATCATCTCATACGCCATGACCCCGAGCGAAAACCAGTCGGCGCGGTAATCGACCGGCATCCCTTTGGCTTGTTCGGGCGCCATATAGAAGGCGGTGCCAAGAATGGTGCCGGCGCGTGTCTTCCCCGGATCGCCCATGCGTTTGGCGAGGCCGAAATCGGTGATCTTAATGATCCCTTCGGGGGTGACAATGAGGTTCTCCGGCTTGAGGTCGCGATGAACCACCTGGCCGCGGTGCGCGGCCGCCAGTCCATCAGCGGTCTGGAGGATGTAATTGGTGGCCAAATTGACGTTGAGGACACCCTCCTTGGCCAGGATAGCCTTAAGTGTCATCCCCTCAACAAGTTCGAAGGCCACATACCAGCCCTCGGGGGAGGGGCCCGCCTCGAACACTGTGGCGATGTTCTGATGAATAAGTCGCGAGGCGTGGCGGGCCTCATCGGTGAAGCGGGTCACCATTTCCTCGTCGGAGGCCAGCTCGGGCGCCAGGACCTTGATCGCCACATCACGACCGAGATGCGGGTCCCGGCCACGATAGACCACTCCCATCGCGCCGCGGCCTAGTTCGGCGACCAGCTCAAATCGTCCGATTTGGCGTCCTTCAAGACTCATTGTCTACGCCAGACTTCTCCCACTCCAATATACACATCTGGGGACAACATGCGGGACATACTGCCCCCCATTGGTCTCATCTCGCCACGAGACCGGTACTCTCCTATATCGTCAAACGAAAGTCAAATGTCCGGTTCGGACGGGGAATCCTCGATGCGGACCGAAAAGTCCGAGCGCCTCACGCCCCAAAAAAAGCGCCCGCCGATCCGCTCGACGGGCGCAAAGTACACTCGATCCAGGCTCACTAGTAAGCCGATATGAAGCCCAGCCCAATACGGCTCTCCTCGTGTTCGATATCGTACCGGAATTCCGCTGCCATTCTCAGATTAGTCCGAAACAGGTAGCCGATATGCCCGGCAACAGTGTTGTGCCGTGAAATCATAGCACCCATCGGCTCATCCGTTTCGACGAAATTGTAGAGGGCCACGCCATACCATTTGCTGCCCGACGCTTCCGGGAACACGATCGCTTCGGCAAACCCGCCGCGAGTCTTAAAATCAGCCCCGGAGTGGCCGACGAAGAACGGGTCGGAATCGCGCCGTTCGAGGTATTGCACGTTCAACTCGAACGGTCCCGCCCCGACTGACAGATCCGGTCCGGCGTACCAGATCTTGCTTGTCTGTGTGCCGCCTTCCTTGGTGTAATAACCGAATCCGCCGACACGGAGATAGTCACCCACGTCCTGCGAGATGCGTCCGACGAACGCCTTGTATTGATCATCGTCATAGACGCGGAAATCGTCGGATTCGACGAGCCCGTTGCCGTTGGTCACCTCGACAATCACGTCGGTTCCGGTTTCCGGGAATCCGTAGGTGAGCATCAGACCACGATCATACGTCAGATCGGCATTCGCATGGCCGACGTTGGTGCGGTAGACCTCGTAGTCCTCAAAGGTCAGGCGCAACTCGCGCTTGAAGAGCGGATCGGAGACTTGGAATTGGCCGATGTACACATCCAGCTCCGATCCCAATACATCGTTGAACATGAGGAAAGCATCTTCAATCCCGGCGACTTCGCCCCGCTCATCCATATAGAAATAGAAGTAATAGGCGATGTCTTTTCCGAGGGAACCGCCGGAGAGGAGCTTCAACAGATACGGCGAGGTGAAGTCGATGTCACGATCGGTGGCCGAGTTGTATTGCATCCACCCTTCGAGACGCACGGCGATCGGCAGATTACGAATGAGGGACAGGTCGCGATCGCCGGTCTCGACGAAATAACGCGGCGCATCTTTGTCTTTGAGCACAAAACCGTCACCGGCGAAATCATCGCCGTACGGTTTCAAACGCGGGATCGGCGCATGGCAGGTGGTGCACGTCATGTTGTATTTGCGTGCGAAAGCGGGAATGGCGTCGGCGTCTTGTGTCAGCGCCGAGACCAGCATGATCAGCGCGATCATGATGATTCCAAGCGACATCGGATGACATATGCGTTGCAACATCGTGTTTTGCCTCCTATGGCAGGACAGTGACCTGGGTTTTGTGCGTGTTCACAACAATGACTTCCGCCTCTTCTTCGGGAACGTCCAGGAATTCGGCGACCGGCCGGACCAGCTTCTGGTAGTTCAATGTGGCCGTCACCGTCATCTCACCCGGGGTGGCATCGACCGGAACCTGGAAGGTGAATGTCTCCATCTTCGTTTCGCGGGGAGCGAAGCGGTAATCAACACCAAGCGATGCCGTGTTCCATTGCTGAATGGTCATCCGACCCTGCGGATCGAAGTACGGCATGCGGAAGATGCGGTCGCCGACCGGGATGCCATCGCGTTGAACTCCCGCGAAATCCGGATCGTCAAGCGCAATGCCCATATCCTGGTAGGCGAGTACATCAGCGCCGATGGTGTATTCCTCGCCTTCGAATCCCTTCTTATCGACCGGGAGGTGGTACGTGTTGCCGTCGGCATCAGTCGCTTCGACATGCAGCCAGACAATGCGGTCTTCGACTGAGCCGGTGGGAAACTTGTGGCCGGTCTTCTGATTGAAGAGGGCGAGCGTAAAACGCACCGGTTCGCCCGGTACGACGTCCCGAATATCGGGATGAATGCGCAACTCAACCGTGCCGCGAATCTTGCCGGGGTCGTGTGCGCCATGGAACAAGTGCTGCCAGGCATCGGGGTATTCTTCCCCCATGTCGGCGGTCACACCCGGCGCCGTCGTCATATGGCAGTCCTGGCATCGCACATCCTCGGCGGCATAAGGGCCATCCTTCCACTCGAGGTGCGTTGACTTCACCCAGACATCGAACGGGCTCTTTTCGTTGTGGCAGGTCCCACAGAACTCAGCGGTACCCAGAAACTCCGATTTGGCGACCTCATGCTCGGGAGATTCGCCGGTACCACGAGGACCGTACTTCACATTTCCGGGAGATGAGATGTAGTTAAAGTTGTACGGTGTATCGCCTTTGAAGCCTGTGATTGTATGGCACAGATCGCAGGAGACCGATTCGTTTGCCCGGCTGCCTTCTTCGGGAGGCGGCGGCGGTACATCTCCGGCCAGAAATGCAATCGGTGCGTGACACCCGTTGCAGCCCGCTTTCACCTCGGCGACCTTTTCATCTTTCTCTGCGTGTGGGACCGCCAGCTTGAAGTATTCGATTTCATCCCAGTGGTGCGTGTAGGCCTGCGACATCATCGCCTGC
>WJJR01000173.1 GCA_014729565.1 Candidatus Zixiibacteriota bacterium
CGCTCGGCCAGCTCCGGCAGGAGTTCGAATGTTGCGTTGTCTGCCCAGTGGAGATCGTCGAGAAGAATCGTGCAGCCATCGGCATCGGTCAGGCGATGCAACGCCTGTCCGATCGCATCGGCCAGGATCTCACGCGAGGACGCGGTCGACTCAGTGCCCAATTCGGGCAACAACAGCCCCAACGCCGGCAGCGACTGTATCAGTTCGTCTTTAACGGCCGGCTGTTTGCGAATCCAGGCCCGCAGCACGCTGACAATCGGACCGTACGGCGGCGACGTGCCTTCACGGGTGCGCGCAATGTAGACCGGAAGATCGGATCGGTTCAGCGCTTCAACGGCGAGTCGCGTCTTGCCGATCCCTGCCTCCCCCGAAAGCAACACCAGTCCACCCCGGCCGGCGTCTGCCTCGTCGAGCGCACGCGCCAGCTCGGCCAATTCCTGCTGCCGTCCGACCAGTTCGTGATCTGATGGTGGTTGTGATGTCATGATTCGATACCCATGCGCTGGCAGCGTTCTGCCGGATCCGGTACGTAACAGCAACCATCCGGATTCTTCAAGGCGATTGAAGACAAATTCTATGTGCCGTCACGCGCTCTCGCGTGACGGCAATCCGCTCTCCGAGAAGGCGTCACCTGCTCATGCTACGCAGTGAAGGCGGGCGACGCCACACCACAAAAGCCCCAAGATACCGTTCGGCGTCGACGTCTCCCATCTGACCGGACCGGGAGCACTCATCTACGGGTCAGAGCCCAGCCCCTCGGGGCGTAACAATGTCATCCCGGTCTGGATCACGATGCTCAAACCCTCCCACAAAGCCAACCTACAAGGGGCGTATTGCATACGCCCTCTCTCCGTAGCGGTTGCGCGCGAAGGGCGTATGCAATACGCCCTTACAACTGATGGGAACGTCACGTCGAGAGGTCTTTCATCACGTCCTGAAGCCGGGTGTTAGATTTCATGAGGCCCGCTGGGAGCGGGCGCTTGATGTCCCACAACTTCTTGTCACGGTAATTGACAAAGCGTCGCTCCGCTTCGTTGACTCCCAGCGGGAATCCGATACTTTCTATCAGAGTGAGTTTCATCTCACGCAGTGTCCAACGTCCGTGAAAGGAGGCGTTGCGTGTCAGAACGTGGGAATTCATGTGTGGAACCCGCTGCCGGCCCGGTTGAAGTTGCGGAGACGAGCAGCGGGACAGAGGAGCAACAACCACCAAAGGAGCGTGCGCGCATGACCGCACAAGTGGGCAAGCCCGCCCCCGACTTCGAGGCAAATGCCTTCGTTGATGGTAGTTTCCAGCCGATCCGTCTGTCGAACTATCTTGGCAAATGGGTCGCGCTCTGTTTCTACCCCGGCGACTTCACCTTCGTCTGACCGACCGAATTGGCGGCAGTTGCCGTCATGCACAAGGAACTGAGCGCACTCGACGTTCAGGTTCTTGCGGTCAGTACCGACTCCCATTTCGTTCACAAAGTCTGGCAAGCCGAAGAGCTGTCGCGCATGGTCGACGGTGGGGTGCCGTTTCCGATGCTGTCCGATGCCGGCGGCAAGATCGGCCGCATCTATGGCATCTATGATGAAGCCGGCGGTGTCGACATTCGCGGACGGTTCCTGATCGACCCCGACGGAATCGTCCAGGCGATGGAGGTGCTCACACCTCCGGTCGGCCGCAACATCGCCGAGTTGATTCGCCAGGTGAAAGCGTTTCAGCATGTACGCCAGACCGGCGAGGCGACGCCATCGGGGTGGCAACCCGGACGCACCACACTCAAGCCCGGCCCCGATCTGGTGGGCAAAGTCTGGGAAGTGTGGAAGACCGATATGGCGTTCTGATTCGGGGTGCAAACTCCGGTCGGCGCTGAGTGTGTGTAGGGGCGGGGTGACCCCGCCCCTGCGTCAGTTCTTACCGTTTGCCAATCTTCTCCAGCACCGCTCGCGCATTCCCGTTGTACGGATTCAATTCAAGAGACCGTTCGTACATGGTCACGGCTTGCGTTGTGTCCGCCGCTTGCAGCAACGCTTCACCGTAGCTGTCAAATGTATTCCATGAATCTGGAAACAACGTGGTGTTGAATTCAAACAGGCGAAGGGCATCGCTGAGACGGTCGCGTCGAAGCAATGAGTATCCCAAATCGTTCATGCGCTCCGTGTCGACGTGATACTGATCGTCGTTGGCCGTATCCACGTACGCTTGTGCCCAGTCTAACATCCGCTCAAACTCCTCGGAGTCATCAACGAACCGCTCCAGGATGCGCTCAATCATAACAATGTCGTCGAGTACACGCTCCGCCGTTTTGTAGGCGTCACGCTGCCACGGGAACAACAGTGGATTGACATCCATTGACCGCGAGAATGCCCTTTTGGCGTTCGCGGTATCGCCGCGATCCAGTAGCACATTGCCAAGCGTGAAATGGCCCCGCCAGTGGGAAGGAAAGGAGGCCGTGTCCTGCGTCAGTACGATGATAGCATCGTCCACACGCCCCAGGTGAGCCAAGTCCTCACCGGCCACAGCGAGTTCATACGGATTGAGGTAGATGAGCGAATCGTGTTGGAATTGATCCGCGCGCGAGATCAGTCTCTCGATCTGAGCCGTTGACGTCGCGGCCCGCAAATCATCGGCCAGCGAACGATGTGTCTCGGTTGCGCTTTCGGGCGCGCGCTCACGCGGGGAGAGGTTGGCGTTGTGCGCCAGATCGAGGGCGAACTCAAGCACACGATCACGGCCATTCTTAATGTCCTCGGCCGAATTCGTTATTCGCAAGTCCGGCGGAATGCCAATCCCTTCCCAACAGAATCCCTTGTGATCGGTGAAGAGCTTGTATGCACAGTGCACAAACCATCCGTTTGGAAGCTGAAAACCGTACACATCAGCCATGACGCCACAGGTGGTTTCCCCAACGACGGTTACGTTGGGCAACGTCCGCATGGCCAAGGCCAGATTCTCGGCCGCGCTGATTGAGAAACGGTGTGTCAGCAGGATGACCGGTCCGGTGAAACGATACTGTCCGTCGGGCCGGACAGACCAGTATCGGGGCGGATCAAACACATCGCGTGCCGCACCGCCCTTGCGGTGTGTGATCAGGTACAGGC
>WJJR01000027.1 GCA_014729565.1 Candidatus Zixiibacteriota bacterium
GAGCCGGACCTACACGAGGTTACAATTCATTCATTTGGTGGCTAAGTGTGTTCCGGAAACAAGACACAATTCTTTCAACACACCTGTAAGAGGGGTGAACGGTCCTTGTTCATACGGGATGGGTTTTGCCGTAGTTTCGAGCGACCGAAAGTAGTCAGGTTAAATCGGTGTTCGTGATCACGGTCCCGAATCGGTGACAACACCCGTGGGCTTCCTTGGTTATCATACAGGGTCCGGCGTCGGCTGTTGCGGGGCCGCCGGTAACCGAGAGGAGAACAGGCCAATGTCAAAGCTGCATGAGCGATTTGAAGATCTTAAAGACGAGACGCGGGATTACCACCGCGCCGTGGCCTCCCTGATCGAGGAGCTGGAGGCGGTCGACTGGTACAACCAACGCATCGATGCCTGCCACGATGAGTCGCTGCGTGCGATCCTCGTGCACAATCGCGACGAGGAGAAAGAGCATGCGGCGATGCTGATTGAATGGCTGCGCCGGCACGACCAGACGTTCGAAAGTGAACTGAAGGACTATCTGTTCACGGATAAGGAGATCGGGCACTAATGAGAGCGGATGAGCGTCGCCGGTCCCGATTCTCCGACAATGCCGTGTGCAGACCGGTTAGAACGACCAGTTGACAATAGGGAATACCGGAAACTGACCGTTTTGCTTGATGATGTTCACCAATCCGATCTGCAAGCCTCTCATGGTCCTCGCGTAATTTACGAATCCCAGTTGAAACCCGCTGGCATGGCCGGCGTAGTTCACGATACCCCACTGAAATCCTTCAAAATCCCCATTCGTGATATTCACCGCCGTGCTCTGGAAGCCCACCAGGTCGGCATCAACCAGACCGACAAGTCCGAGTTGCACACCTTTAGACAAACCCGACGTGGAGTGGCTGACAAGTCCCCAGTCGAGTCCGGTGACCGAGGTGTTCCGCCCGTACAACAAGCTCAGTCGAACACCCGAGATGGCGTTGTCCTCGGACACAATTTGGATGGGCGAAAACAACGACAGTTGGATCGGGTTCTGTTCAGCCTGCGCTGGTTGTGCCAATAGAACCAGAGCGAGGATGGCGACTCCAATGAGAATACCGCTTCGATTAGACAACTCCACCTCCTATCGATTGATGCCAACTCTGCAAGTCCCCGGCGCGACAATGATCAATTCTGGTCAATCACTGCGAATCTAGTCGACACGACACCAGAGGTCGTATCGCTGTCGATCGTCCGGTAAGATACAACGAACGTAGATTATAAAGAAGCAATACCCCCTAATGGCGTTTTATCGAAAACGGCGGTGGCGATCGCCTTCCGGTTCCAGACTATCCCGGTTTACGCGAGCCGATGCGGGACAAGCCGATTGTCTTAACGTCCGTGACGCGCGCGATAATTGTCAATCTGACGATCGTGTTGGTGTCCATCGGTGGCATCATTGTATAAGCTATTGCTGTCCGACGCGACAGTGTGCACTACGTGTTCTCGTCGGACTGTTCGGGCGTGGCAGCAATGCCGGGAAGGAGCGACAACCGAATGGAACCCTATCGTTTCCATGTGTTCGTGTGCGATCAGAAGAAGCCGGAGGGTGTGCCCTGTTGCTCGGCCAGAGGATCGGCCAAAGTGATCGACGCGCTGCGGCGCGAGATTATGGCAGCGGGGCTGGCGGAAGACGTTCAGGTGACAACCTGCGGCTCGATCGGGCTCTGCGAGCGGGGGCCGAACATGATTGTGTACCCCGAGGGGATTTGGTACTCGGTCGTTCAGGTGGCCGACATTCCTGAGATTGTCAGTGAGCATTTCCAGTCTGGCCGAGTGGTGGAACGGCTCGCAAACCGCGATCAGGCGGCGTTGCGCGCCGAAATCGACGGCAACAAGAAGAAAATGCTGGCGGCGAGAGCGGCCAACGATGCCGCCGGTGTCCTGCCGGACGATTTTCAGCAGGCGGTGCGTGGATTTCAGGCCAGCCGGATTCTGCTGAGTGCGATCGAACTCGATGTGTTCACGGCGGTGGGCGATGGAGCATCGGCCGAGACTGTGGCCTCCCAATTGGCGACGGACCCGCGGGCCATGGCCATGTTGCTCGATGCCCTCGTGGCGCTCGCGGTTCTTCACAAGGACTACGGTCGTTACACCAATACGCCGATGTCGTCGCGCTACCTGATGGCGGGCGCCCGCGACGATTCCCGCGCGGCGTTGATGCATACCGCTCACCTGTGGGAGCGCTGGTCGACGCTGACCGATTGTGTGCGTCAGGGAACGTCGGTGACGCACCGTGAAATGGTGGACCGTGGCGATGAGTGGACAACGGCGTTTATTGCCGCGATGCACCGCAGCGCATCGGCCCGCGCGCCGCTCCTGGTCCACGCCATTGACCTTAACGGTGTCCGACGCGTACTCGATGTCGGCGGCGGCTCGGGCGCCTACGCAATCGCGTTTGCGCAGGCCAACAATGATCTGCGAGCAGAGGTTTTTGATTTGCCGACCGTGGTCCCGATTACGCAGCGGCATATCGACGAAGCCGACGTGGCTGACCGTGTCACCACGCGTACCGGCGATTTGCGGACGGATGATTTCGGCGACGGGTATGACCTCGTTCTGTTATCGGCGATCTGCCACATGATGGGGCCTGAGGAGAACGTCGATCTCCTGCGCCGGTGTTTCGCGGCGCTGTCGCCGGGCGGGCGCATTGTCATACAGGATTTCATTCTCGCACCGGATCGCACGGCTCCCCGCACGGCGGCACTCTTCGCCATCAACATGCTGGTTGCCACTCAACAAGGGAACAGCTACACGAGCGAAGAGTATGACACCTGGCTGCGCGAGGCGGGTTGCGATGATGTGAAACACATCACGCTACCCGGTCCGACGGGACTGATGATCGGGCGACGGGAGTAGTGCCGGAGGCGCTCATCCAACGATCGATGCCGTCGCAGTGACTTTGTGCCCTGATGCCGCGTTTGCGGTGTATGCTCTCGATGTGGTCGCTGGCTCTTCTGAGTTGACGATCTTCCAGGCTCCACTTTCTGGGGTATGTAGAGACAAAAAAGGCCCCTCGCGGGGCCTTCTCTATAATGGCGGGGCGAGTGAAACGGTGCTCGAAATCGTAAGTCATTGTACTCCAATGCAGATACCTTTGAGCTGCCGTTGTGTCGGGAGTGGCATGATCAATCAAGACAGTGGCACATGTCGCGGCCAACGCAAGCTGTCTGTCTGTATTTCCGATTCATCGAACAATCGCGCGGATGGCTGCCGCCCTGCTCGCCATCGCCATCGCCTCCGTATCCCTGCCCATTTCCCTGTAGAGCACCTCCATGTTCTCAAGGATCGTAGCTACCATAGGATGGTTCGGGCCGAGGGCTTTCTCGTAGTTCGCCAGTGCGCGCGTGTACAGCGGCTCGGCCTCCGCGTACTTGCCTTGGGCTCTGTAAAACTCCGCGAGGTTGTTAAGGACCGTCGCCACATCGGGATGGTCCGGCCCGAGGGCTTTCTCGTAGATCGCCAGCGCGCGTTTGTGGAGCGGCTCGGTCTTCTCATACTGGCCCTAGGCGTTGTAGAGCCCCGCGAGGTTGTTCAGGCTCGTTGCCAAATCGCGATGGTCCGGTCCGAGGGCTTTCTCCCGGATTGTCAGCGCTCGCTTGTAGAGTGGCTCGGCCGCCGTGTAC
>WJJR01000174.1 GCA_014729565.1 Candidatus Zixiibacteriota bacterium
ATCCGATACTTGGGCATAGACTTCGGTGGAGGTGATTTGCCCATGCCCCAGCGCCCGCCGGACGAGGTTCAAGTCCCCGGTTCTCCGGTACAGACGCGTGGCGAAGGTGTACCGCAGGCCTGGTACTCACAAGTCATCTACTTTGCACCGGATTACCGGTATAGGGGAAAAATCGCCGCCAGGCCTGTGAACTCTCCCACGACTGGTAAGATGATGCGGATTCGGTCGCGATAACTTCCCAGCCCGGTGGACAGCACATCGGCCGCGTCGTGCTTGAGATCATCCACGTTGGCCATGTTCAGCACCACCCGATCGTCCTTACGTGCCAGAGCTGCCCGTAGATCCGCAACGAATTGCGTTGCAACGGTTGAACTAAGCCGTCCCTTAAGATGTACCCACACGGTCGCTGCAGGCCGGTGCTCAACACGTATAGAGAGTCCCGTGGAATCAGCACTTACGAAATTCCGCCAAGCCCTTCCGGTAGCAGAGTCCGGCATCCTGAGTGTATGCCTCACGAGTGGCGGGTGCTGGAACAGACCTAACTTGAGTGTCAACCCCGTCCAAGCGGCCAAGCCTAAGGCCCCAATTGATTGCAGTCTTTCCACCCACGTTGGCTTTCCCAATACGGCGTGGAGCCGCTTCTGCAACTGGCCAATCCAGCGCCGCACATCCGCCGTCGGTCCAAGAAGGCGACCCGCCAGGAATATCGGGTAGGCGGTTCTGAGGTCGACTGCGATCCGCCCTGCCTGGAGGCGAAGGAACGCATTTGGGGATTCGTGGAGCTTCAGGTAACCGTCGAGCCATCGATCGACCGAACGATAAAGGCTTGGCCCCAACCTACGAAAATCCTCCTCGAAACAGTGCGCCTGCGCCGTCTCGATATCCTCGGGCGTCATCGATACATGGCGGACCATCGCGTGGAACCCCGTTCCCCGGCGGTAGAAGAGTTCAGGATCCTTTGCCACGCTTGGAAGTAGAGTGCCCTCACTCACGACCTGGTCGTAAAATGGAGTTCCAGGACAAGGACCGTAAATCAAAAACTGTGTGAACACTGGTCGGAGCGCCAGGAGGTCCGTGAGTTCCTCCTCAATGATTGCCGGGGTTTGATAGGGAAAGCCAACGATCATGGATGCGAGAATGGTGATTCCGTACTCACGGTATTCACGGAAGACTTCCTCAACCGGTCGACCCGATTGTTTGGCGTACCCAGACCGCGTTCCCTCATAGCCGATCCACATCCCATCGATCCCCATCTCGAGAATCTCAGTCACCGTGTACTGGCTGAGGGCTTTGATGCTGGCAAAAACGAACACCGAAAGAGGCCTTCCACCTCGTCGTACACAGTCGCGAAACTCCATCGCGCGGCGTCGATTGAGCAGGAAATCCTCGTCAATGATCAGGATGGACAGCTTGGGGTCGACTTCGAGATAGCGTTCAACCACGTGGTAGATGTCGGCCCCTGTGGGGAGGAGGCGGATATGCTTGCGCTTGAAGAAATGAGACGTGCAGCAGAAGTCGCACCCGTTGGGACATCCCAGCCCACCAAAGACAATCCCGGTGCGGGAGGTCTCTTTTCCAAACACTCGGAGGGGATTGATGATCAGGGGGTGGCGGTACGGCATCCGGATCTCAGGCTCGCCGAGGAGTCGACGCATGAAGGCGACTCCCTCTTCACGGCAAATATGGTCACAGTACGGAAGAAGCAACTCGTTGGGTGCGACCGTGCCGTATCCCCCAAGCACGATCTGCGAATGCGGCGAATGCTCCCGGATCAACGCCACAACCTCCTTCATCCGGTGGTATGTCGCCAACACGAACGATACACCCACAACCGCGTACCCGCGCCTGAGTTCACGAATGAGTTCCCTCCGAGATGGATAATGGAGGACCCCGGTGGGGGCTTCGAGATTCTCCGCAATGTACTCGAGCGAAAACTGGATGTGATGGGAGCGAGGGCTAAACAGACCCTGAGCGCGAGTCACCTGTTCGTAAAGCAGCTCGTAGCCGACACTCGGGGAATCGCCGTGGCGAACCCCCAGTGGACGGCAAACGGTCGTTAGGAGGACTTTCCGTGTCCGTTCTCTCTCCGCTGTTTCGCCTTGTGAAGAGTCGTGATCTAGGGGCTGGTTGCGTGCGCGAGATGATGTCGTCATATGCTAACAGTGAACGATAATACGAGAGGACCTCTGTGGATGCAAGGATTCGTTTGTCCTTCACAGACCCGTAGGGGACTATTCCGGATAATAATAGTCATGCTATTAATGCACGGCATCGCCAAGCGCCACCACCTTTACACCTCTCACGCTTCGGCGACCGCCACCCTGAGCGAATCAATGGGGACCCGCGCATACACCCCAGTAGTCGTAATCTGCCGATGCCCCAGCGCCCGCAGCTAATCGCCCTCTCTTACGATGAACACCAACTCAGCAATGTCGACCGGGGTGGCCTCGTTTGGGTGTGCAAAGGCTGTGGGCGGGGTACCGTCACACGAGCGCCAATCGACACTAAAACCCCACGACCAACCCAATTCAACACCACTCATGAAACACCCGGGATAGCGATCTGCCAGCCATTCCCACGCGTTCAACAATCCGTAGCGGGTGGAGGATGTCTCTACGTCGGTTGCCCATTCGGGAACCGATGGGTAGGATCACGCGCTGTTTAGCCCTGCTTGCAGGACCTCAAGATATTCGTTTTCGGCTTCGATACTGTCCAGAAATGCTGTCTAGATCCTGGTGGGCTCCGGGTGTTCTCCAAGCGAGTTGCCGGCGGAAAGACTCTCCAACCCTAAACGCACCAGTGTACTTGGTAAGTTGCCCCTGCCCAGACGCTACATACGTCAGATCGGCCACCCACATCGCATTGGGCCGTGGCGCCGCAAATGTCCGCTTGACCAGATCCAACGGACGGACCGCCATGGCGGCGGATACGGTGGTCGTGGCTCTCCGGCCCCGCACCGCGTTCCGCAACCGACCGCCGGGAGGTCGAGGTGATCGACCCCCCGGTTGGCCGTGCGATGCGCGGGAATCAGGCGAGATCGAAACGATCGAGATTCATGACCTTGCTCCACGCGGCGACAAAATCATGGACGAACTTCTCCTGCGCGTCGTCGGATGCGTACACTTCCGATACGGCTCGAAGCTGGGAATTGTATCCAAAGACGAGATCGACACGGGTGCCGGTCCACTTCTGTTCGGCCGTGGAACGGTCCTTGCCCTCGAAGAGATCTTCAGCTTTCGAGGTTGCCTTCCACTCGGTGTTCATGTCGAGCAGGTTGACGAAGAAATCGTTGGTTAGCGATTCGGGCTGTTTGGTGAAAACACCGTGCTGCGACTGTCCGACATTGGCATTCAGGACACGTAGTCCGCCGACAAGCACCGTCATCTCCGGCGCGGTCAACGACAGCAACTGAGCACGATCGACCAGCCAATCTTCGGCGGAGCGCTGGTGTCCGTTGGAGATATAGTTACGGAAACCATCGACGGTCGGCTCGAGCACGGCAAACGACTCGATATCAGTCTGCTCTTGTGTCGCATCAGTGCGACCCGGTGAAAACGGAACCGTCACATCACAGCCGGCATTCTTCGCCGCTTTCTCGACAGCAGCACACCCGCCCAGTACGATCAGATCGGCAAGTGAAACTTGTTTGCCGCCCATCTGCGCACCGTTGAAGTCCTTCTGGATGCCCTCCAGCGTATCGAGGACTTTACCGAGTTTGTCGGGCTCGTTGACGGCCCAACCACGCTGCGGTTCGAGACGAATGCGGGCGCCATTCGCGCCGCCGCGCTTGTCACTGTTCCGGAATGTCGATGCCGACGCCCACGCGGTGGAGATCAACTCGGAGATGGACAGTCCCGACTCGAGGATTTTGCCTTTGAGTTGAGTGATGTCCGCGTCGCCAATCAGATCGTGATTGACAGGGGGCACGGGATCCTGCCACGGCAGTTCTCCCTTCGGCACTTCCGGTCCGAGATAGCGCGAGAGCGGCCCCATGTCACGGTGGATCAGCTTGTACCAGGCCTTCGCAAACGCATCGGCGAGTTCCTCCGGGTGTTCCCGGAAGTTCCGCGCGATCGGCTCGTAAATCGGGTCCATCTTCAACGCCATGTCGGCCGTTGACATCATGAGCGGCTGTGTCTTCGACGGATCGTGTGCATCCGGCGCCTGTCGCGCTTTCGATTCAGCGGTAGGAGCCCACTGGTGTGCTCCGGCCGGACTCTTCACGAGTTCCCAATCGTAGCCGAACAGGTTTTCGAGGTATTCGTTGTCCCACTTCGCCGGATCACTGGTCCAGGCGCCCTCGAGTCCGCTGGTAATCGTATCACTGGCTTTGCCGCTGCCATGGGAACTCTTCCAACCGAGGCCCATCTCTTCGATACCGGCCCCCTCGGGTTCAGCGCCAACGAGTGCGGCGTCACCGGCGCCATGGCATTTGCCGAACGTATGGCCGCCGGCAATGAGCGCAACGGTCTCGTAGTCATTCATCGCCATACGGCCGAACGTGTCGCGAATGTCTTTGCCCGACGCTACCGGATCCGGATTGCCATTGGGGCCCTCCGGATTGACGTAGATTAGACCCATCTGCACGGCGCCGAGCGGATTGGCGAGTTCACGGTCGCCGCTGTAACGTTCATCGCCGAGCCATTCGGTCTCCGGTCCCCACCAGATGTCCTCTTCGGGTTCCCAAACGTCTTCACGTCCGCCGGCGAAACCGTAGGTTTTGAACCCCATCGTTTCGAGGGCGACGTTTCCGACCAGCACCAGGAGATCGGCCCAGGAGATCTTGCTCCCGTACTTCTGCTTGATCGGCCATAACAGCCGCCGTGCCTTGTCGAGATTGGCGTTGTCAGGCCAACTGTTCAGAGGTGCAAAGCGCTGCGATCCCGACGATGCGCCGCCGCGACCGTCGCTGATGCGATACGTACCCGCCGCATGCCACGACATCCGAATGAACAGCGGTCCGTAGTGGCCGTAGTCGGCAGGCCACCAATCCTGTGATGACGTCATCAACTCCGCGAGGTCCTTCTTCAGGCCCTGGTAGTCGAGGGTTTTGAATTCCTCGGCGTAGTTGAAGTCCTCCCCCAGAGGATTCATCATCGGTGGGTTCTGATGGAGCATCTTCAGGTTTAACTGGTGCGGCCACCAGTGCTGGTTCGTCGCGCTCGCTCCTGCCTTGGCTGCCTGCGCCCCGTGCATAACGGGGCATTTCCCTGTGCTTTCCATGTGTCTCTGACTCCTTCCGGTAAACGATTGAACAAGAACGTCTTATTGGATAATTGGCTGCGATTCGGCTGATTTGAAAAGGCGGATAAAATCTAAGTTTAGACAGCTTATTGTACCCGAGAAAAAAGAGAATCATCTCTTCTTCCGCCGGCCACGCATGATCACCTGAAACTCCAGAATCTCGAAATCCTTGAGCTTGTCCTTCCCTTTAACATCCAACTGATCCCAAGGGATATCATAGATATCGCCGGTGTCATCATCGATGAAATGGTGATGCTTCTCAACGTTGGGATCAAACACCACGGCGCCTTCCCTGATCGTCTGCATTCCAATCAGCCCCTTTTCGACAAGCAGGTTCAGCGTATTGTACACGGTGGCACGCGACACCGTCGGGCATGTCTTGCGAGCGGAGATCAGCACATCATCGGCCGTCGGGTGGCCGTTGCCATTCAGGACACACTCCACCACGGCAATCCGCTGAGGGGTCGGCTGAATGCCGCACTGTCGCAAGATCAAGATCGCGTCGGTCATCACGTGAGAATAGGTATCGATTTAGACAATGTCAAGATCGGAGTCGAGTCCGCGTCCGGAAATGTCGGGGGCGTTGGTCGTACGCCTCGGCCTTGCTCAGTGCAGGCGACCTTACCCCTCCGCGCAACTCATGAGACAGCCTCGGGAGGTCTGAACCTCAGCAGGAGTCGAGACGAACTGTAATGATCGGCCGAGATCACCTCACGGCGTGCAACAGCGCACAGGGGAACGAGCGAAACAGATCGCGCAGATACAGCCGCTGAGTACCATCCGATAGGACCAGTTCGATCTCTTCTCCCGTGAGAACATTGTGCCAGCGGCGGGGGTGGGTGCTCGGCATGGTAATGAACCCATCTCCCCAGACGGTCTCTCCAATCGGGAATTCAGCAGACGGTCCCAGCTTGGTAATCAACCGCGGTACAGCAGTCAGGGCGGCATCGTTGCCATGCAGGCGACTGAAGGCGACCATGTGCTCCACGTACCGTCCATTTGCGTGCAGCGGTTCGTATGATCCCTGCTGAAAGAGTGCAGGATGATCGCGGCGCAACTGCAACGCGGACATGGTAACATGCATCTTCGCGACGCCCGATTGCCAGTTACCTAAGAGTTGCTCAGAAACAGACGATCGTGATTCTGAGAATGCACGATGAAGCGATTCGCACATCTGTCGGCGAGTGTCGAAATCGACCGGACGGCGATTGTCAGGATCGACCAGGCTATCGTCGAGAAGTTCGGTTCCCTGATAGAAATCCGGCACCCCGGGACTCGTTGCTTTCAGCAGCACTTGTGCCAGGGAATTCACCAGTGCCGGACGGGCAATCGAATCGACAAACGCGCTGAGACCATCGAGGAACGCGTGATTGGTTCGCCGACTCAAAATGGTCCGAATGAACTGTTCGACCGCTGTCTCATGTTCGGTATCGGGACGCACCCAGCGGGTTGTGAGTTTGGCCTCGCGCATCGCCTTGATCATGTAGGCCATAACACGATCGCGCATTACATCGTCAGGACTGGTACGTGTGTCACCTGGCCACACTCCGATCAACGTCTGATACAACAGGTACTCTTCATTCGGTGTTGGCGCGATCTGTCCGTCTGTCGTGGCCTTGTGACGTTCGTTCATTTCTGTCCAGCGTGTCAGCGCATGCGACCATTGCGCGGGAATCTCCGAGAGAACATTCACACGCGCGCGAATGTCTTCACTGCGTTTGGTGTCGTGCGTAGCCGTCGTCAGCAAGGCATGGGGGCATTCGGCGAGTCGCACGTGATTGTGATGGTGAAACGCTTCAATGCCAAGGGCGGGGAGATCCGGTTCGCTGCCGACGTCATTCAGCGACGTCAACGGATAGTAACGATAGAACGTTGTATCTTCCATGCCCTTGGCCATGACCGTTGCCGACAATTGCTGGAAACGTGCCACTACAGTCTGCCGTTCGGCTTCCAAACGCGTTCCCAGTGGACGCGGCAGTTCACCGAACAAAGTCTGCGTCACAAACTCAAACACCGATTGCCCCATCGCCTTATTGCGTCGTTTGGCGTCGTTTACGGCATGGTGCAGCCACTCACGATCAGACTCGTGGGTCTCACTCTGTATGTAGGTGCGGTAAACGGGGAAACAGGCAATCACTTCGCGCAGTGCCTCCTGCAGTGTCCACAACGTGAAATCCGCGGTGTGACGTGATGCCTTCGCCAGTCTGTGCAGACGACGGGCCAGTGAATGCAGTTCACTCAGCATCTGATCATCGAGAATGAACCGTTTGGCCTGATACACGATATCGTCGTACCGTTCGGTGATACTGGCAAACTGGCGATAGACGGCTTCGATCTCGTGGCGACCGTCCGGATCGATCAACAGTGCATTGACATCGGATAAGAAGTCGTATCCGGTCGTTCCATTGGCCGGCCAGTTCTGCCGCAACGGTTCGTCCGGTGCGAGAATCTTCTCAACCACAATCCAGGGAGCAGCCGGTTGCGTCACGGTATCGGAGTGCTGATCGTCCGTCGCTTCTACGCTGAGCCAATGAGCCAGGGCACTGTGAAGCGTCTGCAAATAGCGCTCCGGATCGTGTAGGCCATCGACGTGATCGATGCGCAGTCCTGTAACCAGACCATCGCGCACCAACCGCAACACCAGATCGTGCACGATGCTGAACACATCAAACTGCTCGACACGAATGGCCGCCAGATCATTGATGTAGAAGAAGCGTCGATAGTTGATTTCGTCCGATGCGACATGCCAATCGGCCAGTCGGTAGTTCTGCTCACCGATCAACCGACTAAGGCGGTCAAAGCTGCGCGGATTCCCCGTCTGGCCATTGATGCCGGCCAGAATGCGTTC
>WJJR01000175.1 GCA_014729565.1 Candidatus Zixiibacteriota bacterium
CGTCGTTGCGGGCACGTCCACTGACAATGGCCACGGGATACGTTGCGGCCAACTGCCTGACCACATCGCGCATATCATCGTCCATATTGGCCGCATCCGGATCGTTGACGATCGGTGTCAATGTGCCATCGTAATCGAGGAAGATGGCAACGGGGCGCTCGTTACGGAACTGCTCAATGGCCGCATAGTCGTTGAGAGCTGATGGCATCGCGCGCTTGAAGCGAAGTTCCGACAGGCTGTTCACCACACGGTGCGCACCCGCGTCGTCGAGTTCCTCGGCATGATCGCCGCGATTGATGCCAATGACCAGGCCGAATTGAGACTCATGTCCAGCACGGACGCCGGATGTGGCATCCTCTAACACGACTGTTTCTGATGGGCTGACACCGAGCTGCTCCGCGGCAAACGACATGAGTTCCGGTTTACCGTCAAGATTGTGCTCGAGGGCGGTTTCACCGTCGACAATCGCATCAAATTGATCGATCAGCCCTGCGGCCTTCAGAATGCGCTGACAATTCCGGCTGGCGGAGAAGGCTGCCTGCGGCAGTTGCCCCCGCCGCCAGCGGGCCACCGCTGCTACGGCATCGGGGAATGTCTCAACGCCGTCTTGTTCAATAAGACGCAGAAACTGATCATTCTTCCGCTTGCCCAAGCCATAGACGGTGTTGTGCTCCGCCGGATCGGACGGGGAACCCTCGTCGATGTCAATGTTGCGAGACGTCAGGAAGTCACGGACGCCATCGTGTCGTGGTTTGCCGTCTACGTACTGACGGTAGTCGTCATGCGTGAAGGACGATTCGTTGTGTTCCTTCAGGACCTTATCGAACATCGTCTTCCAGGCGCGCTCGTGCACACGTGCGGTCCGTGTCAGGACACCATCCATGTCGGTAATGAGCGCTCTGTATGTTGTATCGTTGGTCATGACGTTGCGTGCTCGGGAGTGAGAGTGAATGTGCGTTTGGATCCCTGTTCCATTTCATAGACCTGGCCGTCGAATCCGATGCACACGGGTGTTGGTTTGCCGCGACGGAAGGACACAGTCAATTGTTTGTGTGCCACCTCGAGTGTGAGCCAGTGGCCGCGATAACGCAGGGGAAACTCGAGGCAGGTGAGTTCATCGGGCAATTGCGGATTGAACCATAGCACATCGTCGCGCATCTCCAAACCGGTGTAGCAGCGCTGCACCAGATCCACCGTGCCCGCCATGGCGCCCATGTGAATGCCTTCCGAGGTCGTCCCTCCCTGAATATCGTCGATGTCGCTCGCCAGCGCCTCCTGAAACAGATGCCAGGACTGTTCACGGTCGCCGCGGGCGAGCACCCACGCATGCGTGACACGGCTGAGTGTCGACCCATGAGTGGTGCGTTCCATGTAGTACTGCACGTTGCGCGGGATGAGATCGGGATCTTTCTCATAACCCATGTGCTCAAACAGGGCGTTGAGTTCTTCGGCGGAAAACAAGTAGAAGAGCATCAACACATCGGCCTGTTTGGTGGCCTTGTAATGATTCGGATCATCGTCCCGGGCACCGAGAATGCGATCCAAACGCTGGATGTCGCCGTGACGCTCACGCAGGCCATCCCAGTCCAATTCGTCCAGATCATCCCAGCCTTCAAACTGGCTGATAATGCGATCACCGTGAAAGGGCACGGTCATGCGCCGGCTGATCTCCTCCCAGCGCCGGATGTCATCCTGCGTCAAGTCCAGTGCTTCAATCAGTTCCGTTCTCCGGGTATCCGTCAACAGATCGAGTACAGCAAGTGCCGTTTGCATACACCAGGCCGCCATGACATTGGTGTATGCATTGTTGTTGAGCCCTTCCCCTGATTTGCCGGGGTAGTCGGTATGGAATTCGTCGGGCCCAACGACGCCGCGGATTTCAAACCGTTCGGTATCGGAGTTGAATGTCGCGATGCTGGCCCAAAACCGGGCAATCTCAAGCACGATCTCGGCGCCGTACCACGACAGGAACTGAGAATCCTCAGTGGCCTGGTGATACTGCCACACGTTGTAAACGATGGCCGCGTTGACATGCCGCTGCCGATGGGAGTTGTCGGGAATCCATTCTCCGGAGGCGGGATTCAGGTGCAGACGCTGGCTTTCCTCGCGTCCGTTGCTGCCGCTCTGCCACGGGAACATGGCGCCGGCAAAGCCGGCTTCGCGGGCATTGTGACGTGCTTCATTCAGCCGCCGGTAGCGGTACATCAGCAGTGACCGTGTTAGTTCCGGTACACGCAGATTCAAGAACGGAAATATGAACAATTCATCCCAGAAAATGTGCCCACGGTACGCTTCACCATGGAGGCCTCGGCTCGGAACGCCGACGTCGAGATCGACCGTGTGCTTGGATACGGTTTGCAACATATGAAAGATGTGAAGACGCAACACCGATTGCGGAAAGCCTTCTTGTCCCTCCAATGAGATGTCGGCACGGCGCCACAGATGCTCCCAGGCCCGTTTGTGGGACGGAAGGAGCTCATCGTAATCGGGCAGACGGTTGATTTGTTCTCTGGCTTCAATCAGTGGTTCACTGATGGCGCGATCACGCGAGGTATAGAATGCATGAACCTTCTCCACGCAGAGCGGTTTGTCCTCCTCACAGGCCACCGTGAGATGTTGCGTCACGATCTCCTCGTCGGTGTCGATGGAGCGTTCAACGGGGGCCGGGGTTCCATCCTGGAAGACATTGACACGTTCGGTTTGCGCCATCACCAGATGCGATTGGTTGGTCTGTGAGACGAGGTAGGTTGTGTTCTCACTGGCGGCCCCTGTGTCCAGGATGTCCAAATGTCGGCTGTTGAGATCACGGTAGCGTTTGACACCACTGTTGGTCACACGCCCGTCAATTGCAGTACGGATTTCTACGGTGCCCGACCAGTTCTTCGGCGTGAGGGTCCACTTGATCGCCGATACATGCTGACGCGCCATGTGAACAATGCGCTGGGTGTTGAGCATGAATTCGCGGTCGGCCCGATCACGGAAGTGCAGATGGCGAGAGAGGATGCTCTGCCGCAGATCCAGTTCCTGGCGGAGATCCAGAATCTGGACGCGGTCGATGTCAAACCAGTCGTCGCCCTCCACGCGGAAAGTCAGAAACAACCAGTTCGGCCAGTTCACCAGGTCCTCGTTTTCGATGATGCGATCGTGGATCTCGCTTTCGAGGCGATTGAAACCGCCCGACAGATACGTCCCCGGATAGTGGGCGCCGCCGGCATGTGCCTCTTCGGCGGCTCCGCGCGTCGCCAGGACACCGTTGCCGAGTGTGGTGAGCGCCTCTCGCAGCGGCTGTTGGTCCGGATTCCAATCGTTGTAGATTAAGGTCCAGTCGTTCAGTGATCTGTTATCCATCCGTCTCCTGTTCGCATAACGTTCGCCGTCGTCGGTACAATTTCGTTAAACGTCAGAGTGAAGACCTGCTGTTTGTGAGGATTTCCCCGGCATCGGCCCATTGCCATTGTCGGCTATGGCCAGGCGTACGAGGCTGTCATAACCGTAACGTGCCGGTCAGAAAGGGCTTGGAACACGGACCAAATCCGTGAAGATTTATGACCAGTGGTCCCTGTGGGCTCACAGAGGGTTGTCTTGGAATGGTCACACGGGCACGAAGTCGAGTTCCCCTTTGGGTGCGAGTGCTGATTCTCGTACCGCTCGCTCCAATTATCCTGGCGGTCTATCTGGTGGGCCAGGATCAACGCAAAGGTCTGTTTGATGCCACTCTGGTGGCGGATGCAACGTTCGCAGCCGATGCGACCATCCCGTTGTCGCCTCCTGTTTACCTCCCCACGTCGGATTTCACTCTTGTGGATACAATCCAGACGTACGACGAGAAGAATTTGTACAAGAAGATCAACGGTCACGATGTCGCGTTCTTCCGCTTCGGTTTTCAGATGCTTACATTTGCGTCGTACGGCGGCAGCGACGACACTTTTCTCGACACTTATCTGTACCGTATGGGGAGCCGCGAAAATGCGCTCGGCATATTCGCCAATGAACGCTCTGACGACCGCGAGCCACTTGATCGCATTGGCACCGGTTACCGATCCGGTGGGGGGATATTCTTCTATCGCGGACCCTGGTATGTACAGATTATTCCATCGGTCGACAACAGCGCGACAGCGGCAGCGGCTGATGAAATGACCGATTCGTTGTTGGCTGTTCTTCCCGCGCCACAAGCGCCGATTCCGCAGTTGGCCTGGTTTCCTGAGAGTAAACGGATCGCCTTGAGTGAAGGCTACATTCCTGACAATGCATTCGGTACCGACTTCCTCGGTGATGTGTTCACCGCGCAGTATGAGTTGGCTGATTCGCGCGTGACGGCCTTTCGACACCGGTCCGATTCTGCCACGGTTGTCTTCGATCGCTACGGCACTTTCCTCACCGAGATGGCAACGCCGCTTGATCCCATTGTGGCGGGTGAGTCTGAAGTGCTTCGATTCTCGTCATATGGTGAGGAAACATGGATGACAATCGCCGGTGACGACATTATTGGGATTACCGGAATCCCGGAGGCAGCGCGTCCCACTCAACTGATGGAAGATCTGCTCGACATTGCCAAGTCCACCCCACCCGAGGGGTCGCCATCATGAAACGTCGTGACTTTCTCATTCAGACCGCGAAGGCGACCGCCGTCGCCGCAACGTTTACCGGTGCGGGTATCTGGTTGAGTGGCCGTGAAGTAAATATCGCCGGCGACTTGTTCGTCATCCCCGATTACAGCATTGATCGCAGCGCATTGTCCGCCGACATGGCGATTGCCCATGGGACGGACTCGGCGGCGATGGTGGAGGCGGCGGTACGTGCACTGGGCGGGATTGACAAGTTCATTGCGCCGGGTGACCGTGTTTTGATCAAGCCGAATGTCGGATTTGATCGGCCGCCCAGCCTTGGGGCGACCACATCACCCGATGTCGTGCGTGCCGTTGTTCGGCTCTGCCGCTCCGCCGGGGCGAGGGAGATTATCGTCAGTGACAACCCGATCAATTCACCGACCGCGAGCTTCGCACGGTCCGGCATGACCGCTGTCGCCAAGGAAGAAGAGGCGACCATTCGCTACCTGTCGATCAATGATTTCACACTGACAGATATCGGTGGGGTGGCGGTACGTCAATTCGATGCCGCCGCTGGTTTGCTCGACGGTGTGGATCGGGTGATCGGTGTGCCGACACTCAAAGATCACAACTTGTCGGGCATGTCGTTCGCGATGAAGAACTGGTACGGTCTGCTGGGTGAAGGCCGGAACCGTTTTCATCAGGATATCCAC
>WJJR01000176.1 GCA_014729565.1 Candidatus Zixiibacteriota bacterium
CGGTGATGGGGACTTCCACGGTCAGCAGATCATCATTGGCAGTGGGGTCGGCCGTCGACTGAATCCGAACCATCTCAACATACGACGGTTCAAATCCATCAGCGACCTCGAGGACTGTCGTTGTGCCGATATCATTCGACCCGATACCCATGCCGCCGGACGCACGGATCAGAAACTGGTTTGAGGCTGATGATGCAAAGTCACCATCATTGCTGTCTGCCCAGACAAAGCTGCCGTAGTGTTCGGCTTTGGCGCTGAATCCGGCGGCGAAGGAGAAATCGCCATTGGCGTAATTGCGTCGGCCGCCGGGGACCACAGAACACGCGCCGTGTGCTACATTGCTGTCACCGTCGGCCTCATCACCCCCGCCCCCGCACACAACCGCATATCGGCCCCACGTCTTGTTGTTCTTGCCGCCACCGATCATCGAGTACTGACCATGCGCGATATTGGCGATTCCCCCGCCGACGACCGTGTAGCCGCCCGAGGCCGCGTTCAAGCCGCCACCGAGCACAGCCGATTGTACACCTCCGGCGATATTGTTCGTCCCACCGGAAACCGTCGCGCCAAAGTAGGCGGCGTAGTTCTCGCTTCCGCCGCCCACAGTGGAGTAATCGTCGAATGTGGTATTGGAATCTCCTCCGGCGATGGTCGAGGCATAACCGTTCTTCACATGGTTGTCCTTGCCGCCGCCAATGACCGAATGCTCTCCCGAGATCTCATTGTTCTCGCCGCCGGCAATCACGGCATGATCGTACGTGATGAGGTTGCTGCTGCCGCCGCCAACGGTCGCCAAGTCTCCGCGAACCGAATTCCGATACCCACCACCAATCACACTGCGGATGCCCGTTGCGCTATTCGAGTCACTAGGACTGCCACCCCCACCGCCGGCGATGACGGCGAGATAGCCCCGTGCGCGGTTCTGGGCGCCCCCGCCGATGGTTGCCCCGACCCCCGCTGTTATGTTCTCAGAGCCACCGCCAATAAACGAGAAGTTACTGTCGGCAAGATTGGCGCCACCACCGGCAACCGTTGCAGCACGGCCGTTGGCAAAATTCCCAAATCCGCCGCCGACTGTTGCATACTCGTCCCAGGCTTCATTGTATTCGCCTCCCGCGACGGTTGAGTAATCCCCGATCGCATCATTCGATTCGCCCGCCACAAACGCCGCAGCCCCGGGATTGGTGTTGTCCGTACCGAAATTCGCCTTTCCCATAGTGATCGATGGATCACCGCTGTTGATGATCGGGCCAACCATCGTCCCGCCCGCCAGCGGTAGATACGTCCCGCCTCCACCGGTCAGGGCTCGTGCCGAGTCGGCGATCCCGCTGGCCGCGGCACGAAACGCGTATGGGCCGGTCGCCAGACGGACGAGGGGAAAGGTCTCTTTGGGATTGACCCCATCGTTGACTGTAACCTCCAGCCAGAGCAACGAATCGGCGAACACCGTGGCCGGAATGGGGATGAGGCTGCCGAGTAGAACATTCCACAGTCCGTTGTCATCTGTGTTGATGGAATGTTGCTCCACTCCGCTACCCGGCCAGACCTGTTTGCCGGCGCCATCCAGAATTCGAAACGCGAAGTCCTTGCGTCCGGTGGGCAATGGATTGCCCGAATCATCGAGAAGACGGCCCTGCACGTTCATGCTGGTGGGAACGTCGGCCATCACACTGACGGCCGCACCGACGGCCACCAGTAGAATCGCTGCAAGCAATGTGATCCTACCCATCAGGTACTCCTGGTCTGCACTGTGGACTGATAGCGGCGCCGACCGTGGGGTGTATCCCACGAACGTCACGCACCTGAATCATTTGTTGAAATATAATATCGAACCTTAGACAAACCGGTGTTAATCTGTCAATTTCGAGGTGCAGATGTGAGGGGCTGTCCCATAGGTTGCCAGTACTGTTTCGACGCGTCTCGGTGCGGGCAGATACGCAGGTCTGCCCCGCAAGTTGCGCGGGAGGGCGCACCAATGTGTGCGCCCTCGCGCGAAAGTCGTGGACTGCCTCGTGAGAGTCAAACATGAGTCAGTGGGCAATAACCTCGCGTAGGTCCGGCTCTTAGCCGGACCGGCGCGGCTAAGAGTCGCACCTGAGCGGTGGAGACGTAGATTATCATCACGGCCCTCGTGGGGGCTACTTCCAGGGGCTGGCGTATGCGGGAGAGTGTGATTCACTCCTTTCGCCCCCTTTGACTTTCCTGCCCCGATCTCCCGATACTATGAGATTCCGGGTGGCGCCTCCGAGTCGGAGGTCGGGTGAAGGCAGGGAGACTATAGCCGGCAAAATCGAACAGTGGCTGAAGGGTGCGGGACGGTTGTGGCTGCGTCAGGTGGCGCCGAAGGCGACGCCGATGTCGTCGCCGCTGCCCGCCGCGGAATTGGAGAAGATCTCCCGGATCCTGGTCGTTCGTCTCGATGATCGCCTCGGCAATATCGTGCTGTTGACCGCGCTGCTGGTGGCCTTAAAAGGACGGTTTTCCCGTGCCCAGTTGACCTGCCTGTTATCGCAACGATACTCCGATTTGAAGCAATTCATTCCGTCGGTTGACGAATTCCTGATCTTTGACCGGTCGGCGCTTGCGCACAATCCCGTCCGGGTCCGCCCACTACTCAAACACATCCAGCAGCAGAATTACGACCTTGTCATCAATGCCGCCGATGATCGCAGTCTGTCGTTCAATCATTTGATGGTGACCGCTTTGTCCGGTGGACGCATTCGTGTCGGCCACGACCATTCCGCCGCGAGACGGTATTACGAAGTCTCCGTCCCGATTCCGAGTGAGAAGGCGAAAGACGCCCCGATTCGTCATGTCACCGATATGCATCTCGACCTCCTGCGTGCGCTCGCGCCCATCCGGTCGACCACGCGTCCGTTGATCCGTCGCCCGCGCAACGACACCGGCTTCGGTGCGGCCTTCGCCTTTCGGACCCAGCCCTCCGGCAAGCCACTGGTGTTGATCCACCCCGGTGGACGCGGGCCGAAACGGTGGAAACCAAAACATTTTGCGGAAGTGGCCAGGTCACTTCATGCGACCGGAGACTATCGCGTCGGTTTGGTATGGGGACCGGCCGACATCGAAGCCGCCGATGTCATCCTCGAGGCTGCAAAGGACGCGGTCCACCCGGTTGGCGTATTGGCGTTCGATGATCTGGTATCGCTGATCTGTTCAGCCACTGTCTTCGTCGCCAGCGATTGCGGACCGATGCACCTGGCATCGGCGCTGGACACCGCCACGGTTGCGATCTTTCTGGTCAGTGATGCCGGTAAATACCATCCGCGCGGCGACAATGATGTGACACTCGATGGACGCCACGAACGTATCACACCTGAACGTGTGGTCGAGGCGATTGGCACCGCCGCCGCCGGCGCCCGTGAAACGGCTGCCAAACGCGCAGCTCTGATGGCGGGCGGATCCAGCGACGTCCCATCGAACACCGAGCCCGAGTAACTGCCCGTGACCGATTCGGCACAAACACGACCTCAGCACGCCCTGCGCCGCTTCCTGCACTACGTGCGGCCGTTTCGCGGCTACCTAACGGTCTCTGTGTCGGCCACCGTGCTGTACGTTGTCTTGTCGGCACTGCTCATCTGGCTGATCGGTCCGCTGGTGGCGACACTGTTCGGTGGCAGTCCCGTCGCCGATATCCCGACCACGCCTGAGGCCACCGGTTTGACCAGTTGGCTTAGTGATATCAAGGAGAGCATTCTGAGCACGTTCGAACGTCTGATCGTGCGGTCTGATTCGGTCGTCACGCTGACGCGGATGTGTGTTGCGATCGTGCTCATTTCACTGGCAAAGAACATTCTGTTGTATTTGCAGAATATCCTCGTCGCGATTGTCCAGCAGCGTCTCATCCGACGGTTGCGTGACCGGCTTTTCGCGCACTATCAGGATTTGTCGATGGCCTACTTCGCGCGAACGCGGACCGGCCAGGTGATTTCGCGCGTGACGAATGACGTGCGTGTGCTCAACGACATGCTCGATCTGGGGTTTACACGATTGGTCAAAGAACCATTGCTGGTCCTATTGCTGTTAGCGTCGCTGTTCATCATCAGTTGGCAACTGGCGTTGATCACGATCACCGTCCTGCCGTTGAGCGCAGCGGTGATGGTGACGGTGGGCCGGTATGTCCGCCGTTATTCGCGCCGATCGCAGGAACGCATGGCCGATCTGCATTCGGCGCTGGAGGAAGCGGTCGGGGGCATACGGGTGGTCAAAGCCTTCGGCATGCAGGAATTCGAGGTCAGTCGCTTCCGCAACATCAACAGCGCATTCTATCGCGCGATGCTGAAGATGGCGCGTGTTCGTATCTTGAATTCGCCGATCAACGAGTTCCTCGGGACCCTGGCCGGTGTGACCATTCTTTACTTCGGTGGCCGTGCTGTGCTGGGGGGGACGGGACTCGTTGCCTCGGAGTTCATCACGTTCGTTTTCCTTGTCTTTTCGATGATCCAGCCGATTAAAGCACTCGCCGACATTCACGCCAAACTGCAGGAAGGCCGCGCGGCGGCGGAACGCGTGTTTGACGCGCTGGATACGCCGGTTGATATTGTCGATTCGCCGGGCGCACGGCCGATGTCCGACTTCACCGACTGTATCCGTTATGAACACGTGACCTTCGCGTACGAGCCCGACCGTCCCGTCTTGACAGACATCACGCTCGACATTCCTCGTGGTTCGTCGATCGCATTGGTCGGTCCCTCCGGTGGTGGCAAATCGACACTGTGTGATTTGCTGGTACGTTTCTACGATCCCGCCGAGGGCCGCATCACCATCGACGGTGTCGACCTCCGCGACATCACGCTCAATTCGCTGCGGGCGCATCTCGGCATCGTCACGCAGGACATTATTCTTTTTAATGACACCGTCGCGCGCAACATCGCCTACGGGTACGGGACAATCGACGACCACAAGTTACGCGAAGCCGCCGCCGCCGCACAGGCGTTGCAGTTCATTGAAGCACTCCCGCAGGGATTCGACACCGTGGTGGGAACGCGTGGGGTCAAGCTGTCGGGCGGTCAACGGCAACGGATCGCGATTGCGCGCGCGATCATGAAAGATCCGCCGATACTCATCTTCGACGAGGCCACCAGCGCATTGGATACCGAATCGGAAGCGGCCGTGCGTCGGGCGATCGAGAATTTGCTGAAAGATCGCACGGCGCTCATTGTCGCACACAGGCTGTCGAC
>WJJR01000177.1 GCA_014729565.1 Candidatus Zixiibacteriota bacterium
AACGACACCGGCTCGACCGGGTGTTCGATCGATCCCATCGGCGTCGACTTTGTCACTTTGCCGATCTCCGACGTCGGCGAGGTCTGCCCCTTGGTCAGACCGTAGATGCGATTGTTAAACAGAATGATTTTCAGATCGACGTTGCGGCGCAACACGTGCAACATGTGGTTGCCACCGATGCTCAAACCGTCGCCGTCACCGGTGACGACCCACACCGACAGTTCCGGATTGGCCGCTTTGATACCGGTCGCGATCGCCGGAGCCCGTCCGTGGATGCTGTGAAAACCAAACGTGTTCATGTAATACGGAAAGCGGCTGGAGCAGCCGATGCCCGACACGAACACGATCTTCTCTTTGGGAATACCCAAGTCAGGCATGCTCTTTTGCATCTGCGCCAGAATGCTGTAATCGCCGCATCCGGGACACCAACGCACTTCCTGGTCGCTCGCAAAGTCCTTGCGCGTCAGCTTCTGTGGTGATTCGGGAGGTGTTGCTGTGGTGGCCATGTTATATCAACTCCTCAATTTTGCGTTCGATCTCGCCGATGCGGAATGGACGGCCCTGAATCTTGTTGAGCCCGGTGATCGGAAGACCGTATTCACCCCGCAGCAACAAACGCAACTGGCCCATGTTCAATTCGGGTACCAGCACGGTGTCGAAGTTCTTGATGATCTGGCCGAGGTCGTTCGGGAACGGGCTGATGTGGCGCAGGTGAACGTACGAGACCTTTTTGCCCTTTGCCCAAACCCGCTCAACGGCGGTCATGATCGAACCGTAGGTACTGCCCCAACCAATAATGAGCAATTCACCCTGCGGTTCACCATGCACGGTGGTCGGCGGAAGCTCGTTGGCAATGCGGCGGATCTTCTCCGCCCGTGTCCGCACCATGTGTTCATGGTTGGCCGGGTCGTAGCTGACGTTTCCGGTGACGTCCCACTTTTCCAAACCGCCGATGCGGTGCTCCAAACCCGGCATTCCCGGAACCACCCAGGCACGGGCCAGCGTTTTCTCATCACGTGTATAGGGATGGAACGACTCCGGATCGGCCGAATGATTGACAGTGAACGGCTGGAGATCTTCGAGATTCGGCAGCCGCCACGGCTCGGAACCATTGGTGAGATAACCGTCGGTCAGCATCACCACGGGCGTCATATATTTTACTGCGATACGGCACGCTTCAATAGCGGTTTCGAAACAATCCGCCGGTGTCGCCGCAGCCAGCACCGCGACCGGGCACTCACCGTTGCGGCCCACTGCCGCCTGGAGCAGGTCGGCCTGTTCGGTCTTGGTCGGCATCCCGGTGCTCGGTCCGGCCCGCTGGACATTGAGGATCACCAGCGGAAGCTCCGTCATCACCGCCAGTCCGATCGCTTCGGACTTCAGTGCCACGCCCGGGCCGCTTGTCCCGGTGATCGCCAGCGAACCGGCGAATGATGCGCCGATGGATGCGCACACGGCGGCAATCTCATCTTCGGCCTGGAATGTCTTGACGCCGAAATTTTTGTGCCTGGCGAGTTCCTGGAGGACATCGCTGGCCGGCGTAATCGGATAACTGCCGTAAAAGACATCGGTCTTCGACAGTTCAGAGGCTGCGACAAAGCCCAATACGGTCGCTTCGGTTCCGGTGATATTGCGGTATTCACCCGGCGGGACCGGCGCTTTGCGGACTTTGTAGTGGCTCGTAAAGATCTCGGTGGTATTGGCGAAGTTGAATCCCGCGCGCAGCGCGGCCTGATTCGCTTCGATGAACTCGGGCTGCTTCTTGAATTTCTTTGCGATCCACTCGAGTGTCGGCTCCAACGGCCGGTCGTACATCCAGTACACCACCCCCAACGCGTAGAAATTCTTGCAGCGTTCGCGCTCCTTCTTGTTAAGAGGCGAATTCTCCAGCGCCTTCGCATTGAGCGAGGTGATCGGCAGCGGGATCAGGCGATACGCCTTCAGCGAACCGTCCTTGAGCGGATTCTCTTCGTACCCTGCCTTCTTGAGGTTGAAGGGGACGAAGCTGTCCTCGTTGGCGATGATCGTGCCGCCCTCGTCCAGATCATTCAGGTTGACCTTGAGAGCCGCCGGGTTCATGGCGACCAGCACGTCGGGCGCATCGCCCGGGGTGTGGATCTTGAACTCGCCGAAACTGATCTGGAAATTCGAGACGCCCGGCAGAGAACCCGCCGGGGCGCGAATCTCGGCCGGGAAATCCGGCAATGTCCCCAAGTCGTTGCCCGCGTAAGCGGTTGCCAGGGTGAACTGGTTTCCCGAGAGCTGGATACCGTCACCGGAATCACCGGCGAAGCGGATCGTCACCCGGTCAACCGTCTCAACTCTTTTCTCTTCTGTACTCTTGGCTGAGTCAGCCACTTGGTCAGTCCTTTCGTTTTAAACCGTGCCCCTTTGGTCACATACGGCACAAACTCAGGCTCGTTAAAACCTTTTCGATTTAGTTACAATTTCCCCTTCCGCCTGGATAACATTGGGGTGTTCCGCCACAGATGCGGGAGAGGTTCCGATGCCGAATCCACATCTTACCGTCGCAGGTGCAACACGAGATACACCCACGGGCGGATCATCGACCACCAGCCGGTGATGGCGCGGATCTTGGAGTAGTTCTTCATGTCGGGGGGATAGGTCATTGAGACCGGCGCCTCGGTGAGGCGATATCCCAGCTTGATGGCGTAGTAGTGGATGTAGTATTCCATCTCGTAGCGGTCGAGCCACGGTTGGGTGATGTCGATCCTGGGATGCTTGACAATCTCCAGCCGGTAGGCGCGCATGCCACAGGTGACGTCGGTGCCCTTGTAGCCGACAAACAACCGCACAAACCAGGTGAACAGCGGGATCATGATCTTGCGGAACAACGGCAGATTCTCCGAGCGGCTGCCGCTGAGGTAGCGCGATCCCTGGACATAATCGTAGCCATCCTCCCGGATCGGTTTGAGCAGGTTGGGGATATCCGACGGATGCATCTTGGCGTTGCCCGCCATCACCACGATGATGTCGTAGCCATTGTCCTCGGCGTAACGGAACACCGTGCGCAGGGAGGCCCCGACTCCGCTGTTGACCTCATGCCGCAGGTAGGCAAACGGAAACTCCGACGCGACCTCTCTGACCCCGTCGGACGACCCGTCGTCCATCACGACCACGTCGTACGGCGGATTCTCCGGGAAGCGCTTCAGTGTGGTCCGCAGCTTCCCGCCTTCATTGAAGACGATTACCGTGACCAGGACGCGTTGCTCTTTGTGGTTACTGACCATGGAGTTAGACAAACCTGACAGGCTGAATCGGCGCTCACAGTCGCTGCACGAAGCCGCCAATTTAGACCGTCACCCCCGGCGACACCAGCATTAATCTCGCCCTGAACGCCGGCGAATTGCCCGCCGGCCGCTGGAATCCGAGAGAACGAATTGTGTAAGTGCTTCCGACTGCTGATATTGCCGTCACACCAAGCGAGTCAACGGGCCTGATCACGAACGCCAAACGAGGATTCCCATGCCACCACAAGAACCATATACCATCACCAACTGCCAGATCGATCCGTCAGCCACCATCATCTCGCCGGTCAACCTCTATGGCTGCACGATCGGCAGAGACTGCATGATCGGCCCGTTCACGGAGATCCAGAGGGGCGCGGTCATCGGCGACCGGACCCGTGTCCAGTCGCACAGCTTCATCTGCGAGTTGGTCACCATCGAGGAAGACTGCTTCATCAGCCACGGCGTGATGTTCACCAACGACCGCATGCCCCCCCAAAAAGCCGAGGATTGGGAGAAGACCGTTGTGAAGCGCAAGGCGATGATCGGCACCGGTGCGGTCCTGCTCCCGGTCACCATCGGCGAGGGCGCAGTCGTCGGCGCCGGGGCAGTGGTCACCAAAGATGTGCCCGATTATGCGGTGGTGGTGGGCAATCCGGCGCGGGTGATTCGGATGCGGAAGTAGGCTCCTGGGAGCGCCGAGCACTTCAGGGTGAGTGAAATCGAATCCCAGCTCGGCGTGGGTAAATGGACGTGATATGATATTGTCGCCGAGACGGGAGTCTAACCGATGAATTCGAGAGCAGGCAAAACAGTGCTGCTTGTCATGACGATATGCGTAGCGCTCGGGCTCGCCTACTGGGTTTGGCCTACACCATATCGATATGACCACTTCGAGATTAATGGAAGTCGGTATCCAATGCGAACGAGTAGATTCACCGGAGAGACTGAGGTCTTCCGACCCTTAGGGTTTGGACGCTTTGGTTGGACGGCGAGTCAAGCAAGCAACCAATCAACCACCAAGGACGAAGGACTGGTTCCGAAACGATCACTTGCTGAACTTCCGCAGAAACAGCTTGAAGGAATCATAGCCCGGTTAACGATTGATCAGAGTACCAACAGAACTGCGAGGCTACGGTTCTTCAATGGGTCGTCGTTCAACGTCCAGGAAGTCGTTTGCAGTCTTTGGGTACGGCATGCAGTAGCATCAGAAATG